>CAZYXI010000290.1:0-1503 GCA_964651215.1 uncultured Candidatus Peribacteria bacterium | reverse complement strand
ACGTGCCGGAAGCGTATCAGAATAAATAGTATTTTACAACATTTTTCTACAACGAATTCTGCATCACCGCTCCCGTGTCCGCACTCGTGACAAAATGCGCGTAGCGTCCCAACCAGCCTTTCGAGACTTTTGGTTCGAACGGTGGCAACACCGCCATGCGTCGGTCGATCTCTTCGTCCGTTAATCGAACATTGAGCGTGCGCTTTTCGGCATCGATCTCGATGATATCACCGGTTTCAACGATGGCAAACGGACCACCGGCAGCCGCTTCGGGTGCGATATGCCCGATACAGAGTCCGCGCGTGCCGCCGCTAAAGCGTCCATCGGTGATAAGCGCCGCCTTGATATCTCGTCCTTTGATCGCCGACGTCGGCGCGAGCATCTCTTGCATTGCCGGTCCTCCTTTCGGTCCCTCGTATTTCAACACGACGACATCGCCATCGACCACTTCGCCGCGCAAGATTCCGTGCAGCGCTTCTTCTTGCGAATGAAAGACTTTTGCCGTGCCGACGAATTGCATCATCTCCGCATCGACACCGGCGGTTTTGACCACCGAGCCGTTCGGCGCGATATTTCCGTACAAGATCGCAAGTCCGCCGACCGGAGAAAACACCTTGTCTCCGACACGGATGATGTCTCCGTCCGGATCAGGAGCGCTCTCGACATAGTCGCGCAGCGATCCGCAGACCGTCGGCAGATCGAGATCAAGCGACGAGCGACCATCGATCACCACCGCTTTGAGGATCGCCGCAATTCCACCGCATCGATGCACGTCTTCGACATGGACATCGGGGCGTGATGGCGAAACCTTGCAGACATTGGGAGTATTGTCCGAAAGATCGTTGATGCGCTTGAGGTCGTACTTGATACCGGCTTCGTGTGCGAGTGCCAAGGTGTGCAAGACGGTATTTGTCGATCCACCCATCGCCAAGTCGAGGATAAAAGCATTATCGATCGCCGCTTGCGTGACGATATCACATGGTCTGATCCGCTCTTCCAAGACGCGCTGAAGTACATCGGGGACTCGATCAAAAAGTGCTTCGCGCTCGGGATTGACTTCCCAGGTCTGCGCATCTTCGTCGATCCAACGTGCCGCCGGAATCGAGCCATTGCCGGGAAGCGCGAGTCCGATCGCTTCGGCAAGGCAGTTCATCGAATTGGCGGTAAACATCCCCGAACAGCTGCCACACGTCCGGCAGGATTCGCCGGCGATCTTCTCGAGTTCGGTTTCGGTGATCTTGCCGGCGGCTTCTTTGCCGACACCTTCAAAAACCGTCACGATATCGGAGTGGTTTTTACCGGCGAGCATCGTACCTCCGCTCACATACACGGCCGGAACGTTGAGGCGCACCATCGCATTCAGCATCGCCGGTACGATCTTGTCGCAATTGCCGATCCCGACCCATGCATCACAGGGATGCGCGCCGATCACCGTCTCGATCTGATCGGTGATCAGCTCGCGGCTCGGCAAGGAATATTTCATGCCAAAATGTCCCATCGCAA
>CAZYXI010000289.1:0-1525 GCA_964651215.1 uncultured Candidatus Peribacteria bacterium | reverse complement strand
ATTTGTTCCACCTGCACGCCTTGATAAAAATACTTCAAAATCGTTTTGTAATCCCAGCCTTCTTCCGCAAAGTATTGCGCGCCGCCGCCGCTTAAGCCGACGCCGTGTCCGGATTGCGGTTTGCCCGCACACCCCGGATCATCGACACTCATGAGATATGGGGTGTTTGTCCAACCCCATCGGTCAAAAGCAGTCGTTGTCCTGCCTCCCGAACAGCTGTGGAAGGGAGTTTTGATGAGTTCGCCGTTATAGGTCACCACTTCACCGGCGGTCGCTTTGACCGCGGCTTCCCAGAGTGGTGAGCGTTTGGTGACATTGGCGCCGAGATATTTTTGAAATTCCGCCGCGCTATCGCTGCCGTCATACGGTTTGTCAGGGAACTTGCGATTGGCGGGATCCATGTAGAACTGCGCATAACTGCGCGCGACGACCGCGATCGCCTTTTTCTTTTCTTGATGGTTCGATTCGAGCGTTTCGCCAAGACCGGCGAGATACTGTTCGAGCGGCAGTTCGTTGATCACCGTGAGCACATCGTCCACGATCCGTACTTCGAGCGTGCCGGGGAAAATATTATCGTTCCACATTTTGTTTTTGTCCCATTCGGCATATCTGTCCCAATTGGCGATTTCCAAAATGCCATCATTCTTCTCGGGCACAAAGCGGATCGCTTCGTAATACTGTCCGCGAAACTCCACCAGCTGACCGACTTTGCTTACCTCTTCGGTGTTGCCGGCGCGAACAGGCAGGAGGAGCTTTTGACCGGCGTCAGTGACAGAAAATGCTGCGCTGGAACTGATTTGCACCTTCTCTTTGTCTGTCGGAAACGAGAGCTTGATCCGGATCGAATCAGTCTGCGTTTGCGTTGGATCCGAGGTCGGACTCGGTGTCGGTGTTATGGCAGAAGTCGACTTCGGCAGGGGATTCGGTTTGGCGGCATTCGCTTTGGGGATGATGGTTGGGGCGCGCTTGAGACCGAGCATGATAAGCGGAGTACGCTCGAGCGCTTGCGAGCCGTCTTTGAGTAAAAAGATGTATGGCTGTACGCGAGATTTGACCGTGACTTCAAAAGGAAAAGTCGCCGTTTCGCCGGGTTTGATCACTTCTTCTTGCGGATGGAGCTGCCACTCATCGCGACGATGAAGGACGGTCAATTCGAGCTCGTCCCGATACCACTCGGTGTTGCCGACATTCTTGATCATGATCGGCTCAGCGTAAGTCGAGCCTTCTTTCGCAAGCACGACTTTTTTGTTCATTCCCAGGATCTCAGCTCGGTTCTGCGAAAGCTTGACCGAGAATGACTCCAAAAAGCGCACGGGCAACCATTTGTCGTCCAGTAGCAGACGCATCTCGAGCATCTTGTCTCCGGGGATCAGCATTCCCGGTAGTCTACCGCTAAATATCGCGGATTTTCCGGGCGCGGTGTTGCCATCAAGCGCAAATTTTTCCGCGATTTTGGTCCCCGGCACACTCACTTGCAAAGCGATCCGATCCTTGTGCCAAAGGCTGCTGCCGTTATTGACGAGCG
>CAZYXI010000288.1:0-1537 GCA_964651215.1 uncultured Candidatus Peribacteria bacterium | reverse complement strand
CTTGGAATCACCACTTGTCCTCGCCGGTTTTGCCGCTACGGATTTTTTGACACCGGCACGGATCGCTTCGTTGCGAAGTCACTTCGGTTCACTCGAACGCGCCTGGCAATGCGACATCACCGGCGAATTTGAACAAGCCGGTATCAGCAAGCGCTCCGCGGAGACATTTTTGGAAAAGAAAAAAACGATTGTTCCGGAACAAGTGCTGCAGCAGATCACCAAAGCCGATGCCCGCATCGTCTTTTGCGAAGACGATGATTATCCACAGCGCCTCCGAACGATCGCCGCCCCGCCGACAATTTTGCTCGTCCGCGGCAACTTGGCGGCAAATGACGGCATTTCGCTCTCGGTAGTTGGTACGCGGCGGATTTCGGTAAGCGGCAGGCAAATGACCGAAAAGCTCGTGCCGGCACTTGTCCGCGCGGGGCTCGCGATTATTTCGGGATTGGCGCGTGGTGTCGATGCGATCGCGCATAGCGAGACGATCGCAAACGGTGGCAAGACGATCGCCGTGCTCGGCAATGGCATCGACCAAGTCTATCCGAGTGAAAACCGCAATCTGGCGCAGAAAATCGTCGAGAGCGGCGGCGCGATCATCTCCGAATTTTGCCCGGGCGTCCCGCCGAATGCCTTTCACTTTCCGCGGCGTAATCGCATTGTCGCCGGCATTTCGCTGGGGACACTCGTGATCGAAGGCGCCGAAAAAAGCGGTTCGCTTATCACCGCGCAATTTGCGCTCGAGCAAGGGCGCGAAGTCTTTGCCGTGCCCGGCAGTCCGGCAGTGGCGATGGCGATGGGACCGAATCGCCTCATCCAAAACGGTACGGCGAAGTTGGTGATGGACGCGGAAGATATTTTGAATGAACTGCCGCTCGAGCTCAAGCGCTCGCAAGAGCTGTTGCAAAGAGCGGTGCCGACCGATCCGATCGAAAAGAACATCTTCGAATTGCTCGACGAAGACCCGCGTCCGTTTGATGAGATCGTGCGGACAAGTGGCTTGCCGGCGGCGCAGTTTTCGGCGATGCTGACGATTTTGGAAATGAAAGGGTTTGCGGTCAACTATGGCGGCAATCGTTGGGCACGGAAATGACGGAAGCGGGAATATCGGGAAAAAGCTTTCTTGTCCGCACAAAATAGAGTATAATTGTGCAATAAAATAAACATTCATCAACTATGAATTATGTCGCGTTTCTGTCGGTGGGAGTGTTTGCAGCACTCTTCCTCGTGATCGCCGGACACTATGATCCGGAAAACACCGGAGTACACGACTATACCCCCAAAGGTGTCGTCGCGGTGATCAAAGACGAACAACGCGAGCGCGTCTTGATCGCACGCGAAAAGCATGGGATCGCCGTGGACGAACGCGTGATCGCCGCATGGGAAGGCGAAAAACTGAACCACTTCGCGAGCGTGCCCACTCCATCGCCGACAGCGGCGCCCAAAGCCGAACCACAATTCGCGCCGGATGCCTGGTACCAATGGCTCCTAAGGGCAATAACTGATGTTTTTGACTCGAAGCGAGAATGAGTAGTAGCAC
>CAZYXI010000287.1:0-1543 GCA_964651215.1 uncultured Candidatus Peribacteria bacterium | reverse complement strand
TTGGTCTCGACTTCGCTCGCAGACTGGCTCTGCATCGGTTCGCCGAGATTTTCGCTGACGCGTGCGATCACATCGGGGTCGGAAAAATTGGTCGTCGCTTCGACGATCGCCTTGGCGCGCCGCGCCGGATCGGAAGATTTGAAGATTCCGGAACCGACAAACACGCCATCGCAGCCAAGCTGCACCATCAGCGCCGCATCCGCGGGAGTGGCGATACCGCCGGCGGCAAAATTGACGACCGGCAGTCTGCCGAGTTTGGCGACTTCGCGAACAAGATCGATCGGAGCTCCGAGTTCTTTGGCGATCGTCATCAGTTCTTCTTGCGGGACATTGTGCAGAGCACGGATCTCGGAATCGATCTGGCGGAAATGACGGACCGCCTCGACAATATCACCGGTTCCGGCTTCGCCCTTGGTACGGATCATCGCCGCGCCTTCACCGATACGACGAAGCGCTTCGGCAAGGCAGGTCGCGCCGCAGACAAAAGGGATCTTAAAACTCCACTTGTCGATATGATAGCGATGGTCGGCGGGCGTCAAGACTTCGGATTCGTCGATGTAATCGATGTTGAGCGCTTCAAGGACTTGCGCTTCGACAAAATGTCCGATACGCACTTTTGCCATCACCGGAATCGAAACCGATTGTTTGATAGCGCGTACCATTGCCGGATCACTCGCACGAGCGACTCCTCCGTCACGACGGATATCGGATGGAACGCGCTCGAGCGCCATCACCGCGACCGCACCGGCATCTTCGGCGATCTTTGCCTGTTCGGCATTGACGACATCCATGATCACTCCTCCTTTGAGCATCTGTGCAAGCCCGGTGTTGACAAGCCGTGATGACTTTGTTTCGTTCATAATGATTGCGTAAGAAAAGCGGTAGGCATTTGACCAAGGAATCGAAATTATTGCAAGTATTACTCGCCCATTTTCCAAGTATCGAGACGATCGGGGATGATAAGATCGCGGACACGTTCTTTGATCCCTTCGAAAGGGATCCGCTCTTGCGTGCCCTCTTGCATATTACGCAGGATGATAATGCCTTCGCGCACTTCGACTTCACCCAAGATGAGCGTCCATTTCGCATCGAATTTGTCGGCGGTTTTGAGCTGGTTTTTCATCGATGCCTTGCCAAACGCACCGCGGACATGGATGCCCATATCGTGGAGATCGGAAAGCAGTTTCATCGCCTTGGCTTTGGCGATATCGCCGAGACAAGCGAGGTAGATATCGGTGTGGTCCTTTTCGGGGGGAACGACGCCGGCGTCCTTGAGATGATTGATAGCGCGTTCGATCCCCATGGCAAAGCCAAATGCCGGAGTCGGCGCACCGCCGAGCATCTCGATCAGTCCGTCATAGCGTCCGCCGCCGCAGACGGTGAGTCCTTCGTCATCGATAAATTCGAACACCGTATCACAATAATAATCGAGTCCGCGCACCAAGCGCGGATTTTCGGTGTATTTTATGCCAAGTACATCCAAATAGGCTTTGACCTGCGCATAGTACTGCTTCGATTCGGCGCTTAAAAAATCCTCGAACTT
>CAZYXI010000286.1:0-1551 GCA_964651215.1 uncultured Candidatus Peribacteria bacterium | reverse complement strand
TGATGAGGAGTTCAAACTCGGGGAGTTCTGTGGGGCTCGTCGCGATGGAATAGGCGCGATGCACTTTTTCTTCGACTTCAAGAAGAAAAAACTGACCCGGAACAAAAGTATCGATCTGTCGGTCGATGATCCGAAAACGGAATTTGCCGGTATCATTTGCAACAGAGTCGAATGAAAGAAGTTCGGCGGTAAATGGGGCGTGGGCGTTCATGGTTGCAGAGGAGATTTTTTCCGCGCCATTGTCTCTAACCACCACGAAAATAGCAAGAAGGATGAGGCAAACACACCGATCAAGATGAGCTTGCCGATTGTAGCAAGCTGCAGACTGAGCCATCCCAAAAAGAGAGAAAGCGAAACGAACAAGAAGAGGATCTCGCGATTGGAAAACCCGATCTGTGCAAGGCGGTCATGAAGGTGCAGATTGTCCTGACCGCGCAAAGGATTGCTGCCACGCAAAATCCGCCGCAACAGGACATACGAAGCATCGAGCATCGGCAAGGCAAGCACGATAAAAACCGTCGCCATTTTCCCTCCCGAAAACACGGAGATACACGCAAGAAAAAACCCGAAGGTCATGGCACCGGTGTCGCCCAAGAGCATCTTGGGAGGAGGAAAATTGAAGAGCAAAAACCCTCCGGCGGCGGCGGCAAAGACAAAGGAGAGCTTTGCGATCTCCGGCTGATCGACTTCGGGAGTAAGGCTGAGAAGCCCCAGAAAGATGCCGGCGGCAGCGGATGAAGCGGATGAAAGCCCCGGCACGCCATCGAGCCAGTTCATCACATTGGCAAAGCCCACGAGCCATACTGCGGTCACGATCGTCGGTAAAAGAAAAAACACCGCTTCAAGATCGACACTCCCACCCAAGGGATTACTGACATAGCGGATGGCGATGCCGGAAGCGATGACGATCAGGGCAGCGCCAAAATGCACCAACAAGCGGATCAGAGGAGAAACCTGCCGTCTGTCATCCCAAAAACTGACGGTTGCGATCAAAAGGGCGGCAAGGATCAAGCCGGTATATTTGAGGTCTTGTGGAAAAAACAGCGTCACCACGAACAAGAGGGCAAGCACCGGCGCGATTCCTCCGGGCAGAGGGATCGGATCGCGCTCGTGTCCATATTTTTGCGGATTATCCAGCAGTCCCCACTTCGGAAACAAGTGAAGCACCGCGATACCGATGATCCCACTGAGAAAAAAAGTAAACGCTGCCAAGAGGTAAATATTTTCAGTGATCGTGCAGAAAAAATCCTGCAGTCATTCTGACAAAAAATGCCCCCGAGGGAAAGCCTCGGGGGCATTTATGTGCTCGAAATCAAGAAGGTTTATTGTGCGGTCTCGTCTTCCGGAGTCGGTGTAGCTTCGGGTTCTTCTGTATCGGGAGATGCGGCGGCATCCGTATCATCGTCCATCATTTCGGCATCGGTCTCTTCACCCAGGATCTCGGCGATGGTGTCGATGATGACTTGTGGTTGTTGCTGATCGGCAAAGAAACGGTCTCCTACGAAAAAGGCGGGGGCGCCGGTAATACCGAGGCGTTGCGCCTCGACCGTC
>CAZYXI010000285.1:0-1554 GCA_964651215.1 uncultured Candidatus Peribacteria bacterium | reverse complement strand
TGTCGGGAATGACGCAAGTTGATGAGAATTGTAATGTTTGGTGTTCGTTTCTCCACTAAAATCTTGAATCCTGAATCTTGTCTCTTGAATCTTAAATCCTGAGCCCTGAAATCTGAAATTTGTCCTTTGTGATTTTTTTCTGACAACCTCCCTCTGCTATACTCTTTTCGCAATGATCCTCGCTTTCGACAGCATCGGCGACCGGTTGCGTTTTGCGCTCATCACGGCGGACGGAAAGCCGCATGCCGAAAAAAGTATCGCTGCCGATCCGACGCAAAAAATCCCTCGCTTCGACCTCCTCAAGGAGCTGGCACAGTTTTTGGAAGAAAAAGGGGTCAAACCGACCGATCTGGCAAAGATCATCTTCGTCCGCGGACCGGGGCGGTTTACCGCGGTACGTACCGCCTGCATCGTGGCAAATGCATTTGCCACGCAGACCGGCGCACTCCTTACTCCGATCTCCAAGACAGAACTGGAGGCGGCGGAGAATGACTTTGCGCAGTTTGTCACCGGACATTCGCTTGGGCTAGGCGAGCGTGCCGAACCGCTTTTTGACGCGCCACCGAGTATCCATGCCAACAAGATCGCAGCGTCTGATACTCCTCCACTTTAATATTTGGAATTTACAATTGCTACCTCAGGAAGCAGGGGAATTTTTAAATTTTAAAGGCGAAATTTTAAAACAAATTCCAAGCACCAATATTCAGACAGTGGTCTGCATAAGCAAGGTTTGCGATTTGGGACTTATGATTTCTTTTGACATTTAAAATTTGGAATTTAAAATTGCTGTAGTACGCCACTCTCAGACAATTTTGACTTTTCATTTGAATTGAAAAACGCAAGAATACAGGCATGAATATCTTTTTGGAATTTCCGGTTTTGATTCCGATCGTGGCATTAGTGCTCGCGGAGCTCACCAAAATGGTCATCATCCTCTTTAAGCACCAAGAAGTCACATTGCAAGACTTGATGCGCTCCGGCGGAACACCAAGCGGTCATTCGGCGTTTGTGGCGGCACTCGTCTTTGTGATGGCTGCGAACTACGGTTTCAAATCTGCGGAATTTACTATTGCTTCCGCACTCGCGTTCATCGTGGTACTCGATGCGATCAAATTCCGCCGCGCCGCAGGTCTCCATGCCGCCGCGCTCAATCTGCTCACCGAAGACAAACGCTTCGACGAACGCCTCGGACACACACCGCTCGAAGCCATTGCCGGCATTCTCTTCGGTTTTGCCGTCGCTGCCGGTATTCTTTCTTTTTCATAAGTCCCATGCACCATCACGAAGAAACTCCCCAAAAATGCTGCCGCGCGCGCAAATCGCATTGTTGCGGCAAAGGGATCTTTGCGCTTGGCGTGATCGCCGGAGCCGTCTATGGTATGCTCTTTGCCAAGACGTCGGGTGCCGAACTCCGCAAAAAGCTGCAAAAATCCAAGACCCCTGTGCAAGACTTTGTCGAAGCCGGTTTTGAGATGGATATGGAATTTTTGCAGACCCTCAAAAACCGTGTCCTTGATGCCATCAAAGGCAAATAATCCTCTTCTCTTTCATCCG
>CAZYXI010000284.1:0-1556 GCA_964651215.1 uncultured Candidatus Peribacteria bacterium | reverse complement strand
CGAGGTGAGTGCCCTCCATTTTTTGGCGGTCTTACTCAAACAAGAAGATACGATTATCGCGCCGCTGCTTTCGAGTTTGGATCACGATGCCGGCGACCTTTTTGCTCAAATACAAACCGAGCTCAAGCGCGCGCCGCAGGTCAGCGGCGGACAGCTCAGTATTGCCGGTGAAATGCAGGCGGTGCTTGATGCCGCCGACAAAGAGCGACGCAAACTGCAAGACGAATATCTTTCCGTCGAACATCTGTTTCTCGGGCTGTTGCAGACCAAAAACAGCGCCGGCAAGCTTTTGGAAAAAATCGATCTCAAAACCGTACGCGAAAAACTGACCGCACTCCGCGGCAACGAGCCGATCACCGATCAAAATCCCGAAGGCAAACGCGATGCGCTCAAAAAATACGCGCAAGATGTCACCGCCCTTGCCCGAACGGGAAAGCTTGATCCGATCATCGGGCGTGATGACGAGATCCGCCGCACGATGCAGATCCTCTCGCGCCGTACCAAAAACAATCCGGTGCTCGTCGGCGATCCCGGTGTCGGGAAAACCGCGATCATCGAGGGACTTGCACAACGTATTGTCGCCGGTGATGTCCCGACCGCGCTCAAAAACAAGTCAGTGTTGTCGCTTGATATGGGGGCACTCATTGCCGGAACCAAATTCCGCGGCGAATTTGAAGATCGCCTCAAGGCGGTACTGAAAGAACTCGAAAAGGCGGAAGGATCGATCATCCTTTTTATCGACGAGCTCCACACGATCGTCGGTGCCGGGGCGACCGATGGCGCGATGGATGCCGGCAATCTCCTCAAGCCCGCCCTTGCGCGCGGTCAGGTACGCGTGATCGGTGCCACGACTTTGGCGGAATATCGCAAATATATCGAAAAGGACGCCGCGCTCGAACGTCGCTTTCAGCCGGTGAATGTCGATGAACCGAATATCGAAGACACGATCGCGATCTTGCGCGGAATCAAAGAAAAGTACGAAGTCCACCACGGCGTGCGCATCACTGATGACGCCTTGGTCGCGGCGGCGGAATTTTCGACTCGCTATCTGCCCGATCGCAAAAACCCCGACAAGGCGATCGACCTGATGGACGAAGCGACCGCCGGTCTCAAAATGCAGATCGACAGCGAGCCGGTCGAACTCGAAAAACTCGCGCGCCAACTACAGCGCCTCAAGATCGAGCGCGAAGGACTCAAAAAGGAAACCTCCAAAGATGCGAAAGAGCGCCTCAAGATACTCGAAAAAGAAATCGCCGATACGGCGGAGAAGGAAGCTTCGCTCAGGACGCGCTGGAACGCCGAACGCGAGATCATCCTCAAGATCCGCGAAGGGAAAGAGCGCCTTGACGCGCTCAAGATCGAAATGGAGCGCGAAGAGCGCAACGCCAACCTGCAAAGAGTCGCCGAAATCCGCTATGGCGAAATCCCCAAACTGGAGCAAGAATTGCGCGCACTCGAGCAAAAATCCGCCGAGCGCAGCAGCGAGCAAAAGATGATGAAAGAAGAAGTCACCGAAGCCGAGATCGCCGAAGTCGTATCGCGTTGGACGGGGATCC
>CAZYXI010000283.1:0-1567 GCA_964651215.1 uncultured Candidatus Peribacteria bacterium | reverse complement strand
AAAAAGGGCGTTCCAACCGATTCCGCTCTTTTTCAATAATATCTGGCAAGTCCCGACCATCAATCGGATGATGGCGCTTTCTTCCGGATATTGGCATCTGATCGAAGCCGGACGACCGGATCGTCTGCGCAATTTTTCGAGCCATAGTCAACCACTCAACGCTCTTATCGAGATGGACTTTTGGGACAAAACGACCATCGTGGAGGATGGGCGGCAATACAGGCGAAGCTATCTCCATTTTGATGGCGAATATCGCGTGGTGCCGGTGTTTCTGCCGGTCTATCAGGACGCCGCCAGCGGCTATACCTACTACAGCTCGCTCAAAAGCCAGTTTAATCAACTCCGCCGTTGGGCGTGGGGAAGCTCGGATGTGGCGTATTTTACGCTCGGTATCATCCAAAAATGGCGCTCGTTGCCGAAATTCCGTACCTATTTACAATATTTTCGCATGCTCGAAGGACATTATATGTGGGCGACCGCCGCCCTGTTTTTGGCAGTGGTCACTCCCTTTATCCGCTTCGCGAATCCGAGCTTTGCCGATACGGTCTTTGGCAGCCATGTGGCGATCGCTTTGTCCTTTATTTTTCGTATCGCCTTGGTCGGCATCTTGGTCTCGATGGCACTCACCTTTTTGCTGACGCCTCCGCCTCCGAAAAAAACCGGCTATCTGAGATTGGTGCTCCAATGGCTCCTGCTCCCGATCGCGACGATCGTATTTGGCAGCTTGCCGGCGCTGACCACCCAGACTCAGCTCGCACTCGGGAAGAAGATGGAATTCAATGTGACTCTGAAAGTCTCGCGAAATCCGACCCGACATCGCCCGACCTGGCGGCAACGCCTGCGATCACTTTTGAAGAAGCGATGAAAACTCGTCTCTCGGTCCTTCGTCTCACACCAAAGACCTGGAAAGTGATGATCGTGGGAATAGTCGTCTTCGCTTTGTGCCGCGCCACACTGGACCCCGGGTTTTGGTTGCGGGGATTCTGGTTCGATGAAGCGTTTAGTGGCAATATCGTCCGCATGGACTGGGTAGAGATGATCGCCATGATCAAGCGTGATATTCATCCGCCCCTCTATTATATCCTTCTTAAGATCTGGGGAAGCGTTTTCGGCACATCGGAAATAGCGCTCAGGAGCATGTCTGTCGCCTTCATGCTCGCAAGTATGTTCGTTGTCGCTTTCTTGGTGCACATCATCACCAAACATCGATCGATCGCCCTTGCCGGTATGATCGTGTTCGCTGCGAACCCTTACATCCTGCAATACGCGCAAGAAGCGCGCATGTATCTGCTTCTCGTCTTGACGGTGCTCTTGGCGACCCTGTTTTTTTGGCAGGCGATCCGCACGACACCGGAGCGCTTCTCGTGGTATTGGGTCGGGTTTTGCGTGAGTATGGTCGCGGCGCTCTATACGCATTACACAGCGATCTTTGTGCTCACCGGATTTGGTGTGTTCGCGTGGGGGCGGACAATTTTTGCCAAAGATACCGTTTGGCGCAAGATACTCTTGCTTCAGGCTATCAGCGCATCGATCATACTCGGTTCCGTACTGCCGTGGATTCCGACCT
>CAZYXI010000282.1:0-1594 GCA_964651215.1 uncultured Candidatus Peribacteria bacterium | reverse complement strand
TTCGGAATTGCAACGTCTCCTCCAAAACGATATCGACCCGGATATCCGTATCACCGGCGAATTCGATACTCGTACGGTGTTGGCGATTTCGCGCTGGGAACAACAAAACGGTGTCGATCTCGAGCATGGTTTTACCCTGGGCAGCAGAGATGCCATGACTGACGGCGAAGTATCGCGCTTGCAAAAGTTTTTGCAAGAAAACGGTGCCGCCAATCTCCGTATCTCCGGATACTTCGATCATTCCACGGAAAAAGCGCTCCTTGCCTGGCAACGTCAACACGATATGCCTGAGACCGAATTCGGATCCGTCGGGCCGGAAACTCGAGCAGCGATCAAACAAGTAAGCCTGAAGGCGCATCCGCTTTTGGATCAAGCCGATTCGACCTCCGCTCAAAACACGTCGTTCTTCGCACCACTCCGGCAATTTCTCGAACGGACGTATATCGGCATCCTCGGGACATGGAGTCTGACACTTGTCTCGGTAATGCGGATCGTGATGTTTATTGTGATTTTTCGCACCGTGATGATGTTTGGGTTTTTTCTACTCTCACTTCTCAAGCAAAAAAAATCGACGCTTCCGTGGGACAAGAAAGTCAGTGTGATCATTCCGGCATACAATGAAGAAAAAAACATCGCCGCAACGGTGATGAGCGTTCTGCATAATACATACAAGAACAAAGAGATCATTGTCGTGGATGACGGTTCGACCGATGAAACGGCGGTCGAAGTGGAAAAACTGGTGGAACGGTATCCGGAGATCATCCGCTTGCTGTCGATCGAGAACGGCGGCAAAGCGAACGCCTTGAATGTCGGCATCGCTCAGGCAAAATCCGAAGTCGTGATCACAATGGACGGCGACACCGTGTTTGCCCGCGATACGATCGAGCATCTCGTGAAACATTTCGGAGATGAGTCCATTGGTTCGGTCTCCGGAAAAGTCTGCGTCGTTGACAGCGACCGCCTGCTCGGAGCCTTTCAGAGTACGGAATATATCGTCGGTCAAAACATCGAAAAACGCGGCTTGGCGCGTGTCAACGGTATCCATGTCGTACCGGGTCCGATCGGTGCTTGGCGCAAAGCGAGTGTGATCAAGTGCGGCGGCTACAGTCATGATACACTCGTGGAAGACCAAGATCTCTCGGTGGCGATCCAACAACTCGGTCAAAAAATCCTGTACGAACCACGAGCACGCGGTTTTACCGAAACGCCGGCGACCATACGCGATTTTGTCAAACAGCGCTTCCGCTGGGTCTTCGGGACCTTGCAGTGCATTTGGAAATACAAACGCTATACCTTTAGTATCAAACGCCCATCGCTCGGTTTTATCATCCTGCCGAATAATATCCTCTCGAATATCATCATACCGATCAGCTCACCGATCATCGATCTTTACGGGCTCTATGCGATCATCTTTGGTCAATCCACTCAAGTGATCCAGATGTACCTCTTTTTTGTCCTCTTCGATTTTCTGTATTGCGCGATCGCTTTTGCGTTTGAAAAAGACAACAAACGACTCTTGCTTTATATTCCGCTTCAACGGCTTTTTTATCGCTTTATCATGTACTACATTATCATCAAAATCGTCATCAAAGCG
>CAZYXI010000281.1:0-1603 GCA_964651215.1 uncultured Candidatus Peribacteria bacterium | reverse complement strand
TTCCACATTTCGACAAAACCGAATCCGAGACGCGGTGCGCCGAACAACAGTTCTCCCAAGCGCAAGTGTGGAAAATAGAGCAGAAGAAAAGGCAAAAAGCTGACTTGATTCGTCGCGATCAAAATGGTCTTGTTGCGACGGAAGATGCCAAAAACGACAATTCCAAGCAAGGTGCGGATGCCGATCATCGGCCAGAGTCCGATCGTCCACCCCAAAGCGACATCGGTGCAAAAGCGTTGTGGCGGCAGCGAACGCAGTGCGTGCAACAATTTTTCCCGAAGGCGCTGGAGCGGATTCATCGGTTTTGGGAAGCGGATTTGTAGGCGACAAGCGCGTCTGCTCGCGTCTGTTTGTAGTCCACGATCGGTTCGGGATATGCGGCGGTACCGTATTCCGGCAGCCATTTTTTGGTATATTCCAGATCCGGATCAAAGCGCTGCTGTTGCGAATCCGGATTAAAGATGCGGAAATACGGTGCGGCATCCACGCCTGTTCCGGCGCTCCATTGCCAGTTGCCATTGTTGGAGCTGAGCTCGTAATCAAGGAGTTTTTCGGCAAAATGGCGCTCGCCCCACCGCCAATCGATGAGAAGGTTTTTTGTGAGAAAGTTCGCCACCACCATGCGCACGCGATTGTGCATAAAACCGGTCGTATTGAGCTCGCGCATACCGGCATCGACAAGAGGAAAACCGGTTTTTCCCTCACACCATGCGGCAAACTCGCGCTCGTCATTCCGCCAGGGAATGTGTTTGTACTTCGCGCGGAACGGTTCGGTCACGACATGCGGATAGTGCCAGAGGATCATCATCAAAAATTCGCGCCAGATGAGCTCGTTGAGCCAGGCGTCATTTGTGACCAGTGCGATTTCAACGAGATCGCGGATACTGACCGTGCCGAAGCGCAAGTGGACACTCAGGCGCGAAGTCCCTTCGACGGCGGGAAGATTGCGGGTCTTGTGATACGATTTGATGATTGCGAGCGGCACGGTTTTGCTCGGGAATGCTGCATCCGTTTTGGCAAATCCGATCTCCTCAAGTGATGGAAGCGGGCGCGGTTTGCGTTGTGCGACTCGGGAAAGTGACTTTTCCGAAGGAAAATGTTCAATGCCGACTTCCTCCAACTGCGCGCGCCACCGCCGCGCATACGGCGTAAAAACATTGTAGGGCGCACCATCGGGTTTGACGACTTCCGACTTTTCAAAAATCACTTGGTCTTTGCAGGTGACAAATTCCACCTGATGTTCTTGCAATAACTCTGCGATTTCCGCATCACGCTCGCGCGCATACGGTTCGTAATCGTGATTGGCAAAAACCTGTTTTACCTCATAATCTTTCATAAGGTCGTCAAAAACCTTTCGCGGATTGCCAAGGCGAACATCCAATGATCCGCCGTGTTGTTCGAGCTCACCTTGCAGTTCGCTCAGTTGCCGATGGATAAAATCAACACGCTTGTCCTTTTTGTCATGAATTTTGTCGAGAATCTTCGTATCAAAAATAAAGATCAGTTGCACCGCGTGCTCTCCCTGCAGGGCGCGTAACAGCCCGTGATTATCGTGCAAGCGCAGGTCGCGACGAAACCAAAAGATGCTGACGGGCGGCTTTTT
>CAZYXI010000280.1:0-1612 GCA_964651215.1 uncultured Candidatus Peribacteria bacterium | reverse complement strand
GGCAATTTGGTACCGAAGAGCTTGTCTTCGACAGGCTTGATAATACGAAGCTCGAGCGCTTTATGGAGCGTGCCGCGATCTTCAGGTGCCTCCGGAAAGTCCAAATAGCCATACGACTCGAATCCGGCCTTGGGGATCGTTACGCCTTCGAGCTTGAGTGCGATCTTGAGCGCTTCGATACGCGTCACCGCATCTTGCGGCCGAAAGACGACCCCGTCTTCGATAACCCCGAGTTGCCACGCACGACCGACAAAAGAAGAGAAATCATCCGTCGCTTCGACATCGATATACGGCTCACGGATATGCTTGTCCGAGACATCTTCGTTGATGTTCTTCAGCACCCAAGTCACATACTGCGCGCGTGTACACGGCACTTCGGGGAAAAAGTGTTTGCCCTCCGTGATCACTCCTTTTTCGACAAGACGCGCTACGGCGTTGCTGTCGGTATCCTCAAAGGCAAATGTGCTTATCGGAATCAGAAACGACGAAGCGAAAAGCAAAGCGGCGAATTTTTTCATAACGAATCCAAGAAAGTCAGGAGCATTTTTTCAGATTTTCGCTGACTTGTCAGGCGGTTTTTTTGTGATTTCGTGCTGAAAAGGAATCGAAGATTCGGCAACAAGACTAGCAAGAGAAACTGATTCTCCGGGCGGAACGAAGTGTGGTGCGATTTCGGCAAGCGGAATGACCACAAATGCGCGTTCGCGCCAATAGGGATGAGGAATGATGAGGTCGGGCAAATTCAAAATCGCATTATCCCAAAAAACGATATCAAGATCGATTTCGCGCGGTCCCCATTTGTGGCGCCGTTGTCGACCAAGACTCTGTTCGACCGATTGAAGTTTGCTCAAAAAATCCTGTGGCGAAAGGTCCGTCGAGACTTCGAGCGCCATATTGAGAAAGTCCGGCTGGTCGGTCAGCCCCCACGCTTTTGATTCGTAAATACTACTCTTATTGACGACGGTTGCGAATCCGGCGATCGCGGCGATCGCTTGCTCCAGATTATGCTCGCGCTCCCCGAGATTGCTGCCGAGACTGAGGAAAATATTACGAGGCATTAGTAATCATAGCTTCCGTCATGAGCGCTTCATGCGTCTCCGACACATCATGGACACGGATGAAATCCGCGCCGTTTCGCGCTGCCCACAAGGCACTCACGACGCTCGCAATCAAGCGCTTTTGCGGGTCATGCGGATCGGAAACGGTGCGCAAAAACCCCTTGCGACTCGTGCCGACAAGGAGTTTGTTCTGTGGAAACGCCGCCTTGATTTCCTTCAAACGACGCAAAACGGTATAGCTCACCTGCGGATCGGCAGAGAGAAACGCGCCCATGCCCGGGTCGAGGAGAAAACGTGTCGTATCGATTCCAAGTTCGGTCGCCTTCGTAAAAATATGTTGGAAAAAATCGATGATCGTGGCGATCGGATCATCATACTGCACTTCGGCAAGCGTCGTACGCGGCGAATCGTCTTTGGCATACATGATCACAAATGGGACTTTCGATTGTGCCATCACTTGCCACATTACGGAATCTGCGCGCAAAGCGGTGACATCATTGATCATACTCGCACCACAATCAAGAGCACGCTGTGCGATTTCCGCTTTGGAGGTA
>CAZYXI010000279.1:0-1623 GCA_964651215.1 uncultured Candidatus Peribacteria bacterium | reverse complement strand
TTATAAAACTGGTTCCAGTCCATCTTTCCCATCGCCTGCCATTCTTGCGGCGAAAAAACGGAAAAGAGGAGTGGATTTCTCATTACGACTCGTTCGATATCGACGCCGACCGGTTTGTCATCGGTCGCGACAAACGCCTTTTGATCGGCATAGGCGATCGACCAGTAGAGGTTTTCCGGAAAGACGGGGATACCTTTGGGCGTCGATTCCGGAAAATAATCCTTTACGCCAAAGCGATGATCGATCAAACGCGAAACGAGATAGCGAGCCGCCACTCCCTCATAATACCGCTTTCGACCCTCGAGTTGCTCCAAATAGAGACTCGGAAAATATCGCTCCGCCAGCATGATCAGCTCGGGCGTAATGGTGTGAAGCGAACAACTGATCGGCTGCAATCCGGCAGAAGGAGCGATGGTTTTCATGTTTGTATTTGGTAAGAGACGATCTTTTGTTGGTTGCCGTTTCCTCCTAAGCTGCTTCGGATAAATCCAAAAATTATACGCGAATGCGATCGACGGCACAAGGGAATCGGTTGGTTGGTTTTGTTCTGGGAATCAGGAAAAGGAAACTTTTTATATGAACTATTTTTTTATGCAATATCAGCGGATGCGTTCCGCCACAAAGATCTTGCGCTTTTGATTCGTATTGACCGGCCAACAGGTCATCAGACTCGAAAGCTCTTTGTCTTGCGGTTGATTGAGAACATCGACATACTGCGGCAGCACGATCTTTTCTTCGAAGATGCGATAGACAAACGTCTGATTGCCAAAGTGGATCATATACTCATCTCCGATCTCAAGTTCGGCAAGTCGCGCAAACACATCCTTGTACTTACCGGGATCACTTCGGTAATACGACGAATGACCGGTAATAAAGACATTCCCATGAAATCCCGGCAAGGCCGTGCGCGGATAATGCACGACGCCATCTCGCAAAGCATCAAGGATGATCCGTTCCAACGCACGCCAATCGTGATACGGCGCATCCGCACCAAGATCAAAGATGATGGGCACCTGGATGCCGAGCTTGTCGATCAACAAACAATCGTTACAAGGAGGTTGGACAAACCCCGCTTGCAGCTGATCGAAAGTGCGTGAGGGAAGATCGGATCTACTGCTTGCCAAGCGATAGATGATCTCCGCCGTTTCGGCACGGGTCAGGAGGGAATCGAACGTTCGGACGGAAAGCGGGATCGCACCAAGGTTTTCGAGTCCTAGCACAAAGGGGCGAAACCATTCGCCGCCGCCTGTATCGGCGCGGATCTCAAACACCATGCCGATGATCTTGGCGACTTCGACAAAAGAGACCTTTTGTGCCGGGCGAAAGGTGCCATCCGAAAATCCTTTGATGATTCCCAATTTTTGTCCCATGCAGACGTGCGGCGCATACCAACTGTCGATCGGTACATCGCGGAAAAAAGCGAAGTTGAGACCGCGATATCGTCCCAAGCATTCCTCGAGTTGCTCTTCGGGAAAGCGCGCCGCCATCACGATCTTGAGGAGTTCCGCCCGACTCAAAGTGTCATTGGGAGCGAATCGCGCTCCGTTTTGGACTCCGGTCATAATCCCCTCCTTTGCGACAAAACCGATCGCCGAGGCAAAAGGACTCGCGAGCGGGACATCG
>CAZYXI010000278.1:0-1651 GCA_964651215.1 uncultured Candidatus Peribacteria bacterium | reverse complement strand
ATGCTAAAATACTCAAGGTCATGAAAAATGATTCTCTGTTCTAGTCATGACCCAAATTTTATATTGATGTATTTCTCGATCCTGATATTGATCAATTTCTTTACTGATTTGTTGCTGCGCATGATAGATAGTTCTAGTGGCAACATCTATTGCCTGGTCTACAGATAATAATCCTGATTCACTTTCTTTAAGAATGTCCATAAATATTGGTTAAAAAAAATCTGTAAAGTTATATAATAATAAAAATGTTTTTCTGTCAACCCTATATTTCCTCAACATAAAATGGTAAAATACATGTGATACCAAAACATGAAATATCGTTTTCTTTCCTTGCTTCTCGGGCTGTTTGCTTTTCCGCTCCTTTCGCACGCCGCGGCAGGAGACAATTGCCGCAGTGATCTGCTGAAGAATTTTTCACCGCAGGGCGATTGGCGGACGGCGACGGTACTCGAAGCACTTGATGGTTCCGTCTGGAGAAGGGGGATCATCGCTTCGCCGCATACATCCATCTTGCTCGCCGAAGGTGAGACAAGCACCATCACCGCGACCGTACCACCCGGAACCGATGCGCAGATCTTTCTTTTTGCGCCGGAAGAGTCCGGCAACAGCTTATCGCCTCCGGCGACTGGGACATGCTTCGAAGCCGCTCCGGCGGATGCGACCGGCACCGTTTCCTTTACAATTAATTCCAGGATCTTGTGGCAAGCATTGGGCGAAGAGCTTGTCGCCGATATTTTTTATCGACTTGAGCAGCCGCAAGAGGTCGCCGCGACGAATAGCCAAAACAGTCTCCAGATCGGAGCATTCTTGGGGCCGCAACGCTTTAGCGTATCGATCGATCCCATCAAACAGAACGAATTCGAACAAAAGGGCAAAGTGATCATCCGTGACAAAAACTTTGCCAACAGTAATGACATGCTCCTTTACAAGCGCGGCGATCTGAATGGTCAGGATCTGACCGGTGTCGGGTGGAATGACGACGGCTGCCAAACCTTTTGTGATGGCAATATCCAGCAGGGGGTTTTTCTTGATCCCAAGGCGCTGCCAAGTCCGTGGCATGGTGACAACTTTGTCGGGCTCGCAGATGCCGCGCTGTTGATCGCGCGCGCACCGGGTCCGCATACTTTTTATACCAAAAGCTACGACAGTCCGGCTTCCGTCGAACAAAATGTCAGACAAGCACTCACGCGCAAATCCCTCTATATGGAGGCGCTCAAGCGCGCTTTGCTCGGCAATCCCCACACCGGCGGCGAAATGCCGGCGCTCACCATCATCGACGATCGGCAACTGCGGGTCGTTGCATCGGGGCGCGGTGATTATTCCGAGCGGACGATTCAATTGGTCAAGAATATCCGCTATCTGATGACCGATCCCACTCTGCGTGTTCCGGCGGCACGCTTTTTGGCGGAATCGGTCCAAGCTGCCGATGCGTTTTTGACGAGCGAGCTTGATCCCGATTGGGATATGGCTTCCGCCCTGCTGCAGATCTTTCCGCAAAGCGCTTCGACTGCAGAGACATGGGGCGAAGACCTGATCCGCCTGTTTGAGTTTTGGACAGATTCTTCGCTCGAGAATGTCTGCTTGATGCTCAATAACAGTCTGTTTGGTCAAAATTTCCGCCAAGCCGATTTCGAGCTTGATTATTGCGGCA
>CAZYXI010000277.1:0-1663 GCA_964651215.1 uncultured Candidatus Peribacteria bacterium | reverse complement strand
TTCTCCATACTTCAGCTCGATCGGATTGCTGAGAAAATTGCCGACGAAGCCGCTATCAAAGAAATGCGCGATCGCCGCGTCATATCGAGCCGTCTTTTGAAAGACCTTGCCGGCGAGGTATTTGCGTGTTTCAAATTTCGTTGCGCCGTTTTCCACGATTTCCGCTTTTACCTGCTCCAGATCATCCGGATCGGAGACGACGGTGACAGCGGCGAAATTTTTTGCCGCACTCCGCAGCATGCCCGGTCCGCCGATGTCGATGTTCTCGATCGTCTCTTCTTTGCTCGCTCCGCGTGCCACCGTTTCTTCAAACGGATAGAGATTTACCACGACGAGATCGATCGGTCCGATCTTGTGCTCTTCCACCGTTTTTTCGTGAAGGTCGTTGCCGCGCACGAACAAAATTCCGCCATGGATCGCCGGATGTAAGGTCTTGACCCTGCCGTCGAGCATTTCGGGAAAGTTGGTGATCTCCGAAATATCTTTGACGGGAATATCGGCATCACGGATGCTTTTTGCCGTTCCTCCGGTGGAGACGATTTCGATTTGATGCTCGTGCAAAAATTTTGCGAAGTCGACAATACCGCTTTTGTCAGAGACGGACAGGAGGGCACGCGTTATTTTCATAAGCCGGAAAATATCATCAGCAGTATTGCAGATTTTTGCGCCCATGTCATTTATCCCACCAAAAAAGCCACTGACCAAGGAGTAACTCTCCTGAGTTGCTCTCATGGTTTATCGAAGCAGAATAACCAAGGCGTACATAAAAGAAGCCGTTAGATTCCGTCTTTGCGAGGGAGGAACGACCGAAGCAATCCAGTCGTGCCTAAAATGCAAAAATGGAGCTGAAACACACAAATAAAGTTACTTTTTTGTTTGCTGGTTTGCCGCGTCACTCTCTGCAATATTGCTACCCCGTTTTTTTTCCTTATCTGCATCTTTTTAGAAAGAATCCGTTCCTCGCAAAGACGAACCAAGCCGATCATTAAAAAAGCCATTCCGGTTTGAGCGGGAATGGCTTTTTTTCAGTTCTTCAGGAAATCAGGTCAGGCGTTTTCCGCCGGTGGGGGATTTTGATTATTCCCTTCGAGTTGCTTGCGGATCTGTTCTGCTTGACTCGATTCTTCTTGGGCGCGTTCGTCGGCGGTCATTTCCATTTCGAGTTCCGCCCATTCTTGCGCGTGTTTTGCCTCGAGACTGTCAAGCTGCGGTTTGTGTTGGACATCGAGATCGCTGAATTTTTGACGCTCTTCTTCAAGAATGCGGATCAATTCATCGACTTGTTCTTGCGTCAGGCGCGGAACGGCTTCGATGATGCGCTTTTTTTCGTCTTTCATCAGTGAAACGGAACCGGCAAGCAGCCCCATAAACTTCTTTTCATCGATATTCAGATTGTGTTCGGGAAGTCTGATCGGTGTCTCAAACTTGTCCAACTCTCGACCAAACGAGCCGATCGGTGTCACCGGTCCTTGTTGTTGCGGTGGCGGAGGTGGTGGTGGCGGCGGATAGCCATAAGCCGGGGGTGGAGGCGGATAGCCATAGCCGGGAGGCGGTCCATAGGGATTGTACCCACCTTGTTGCTGACCTCCTTGACCTTGTTGTCCTTGTCCGTCCTGTTGCGGCGGCTAGTCATCACACGGTGGTGGCGGCGGATCGCCATAGC
>CAZYXI010000276.1:1279-1681 GCA_964651215.1 uncultured Candidatus Peribacteria bacterium | reverse complement strand
TGTTTCAAGTGTGCCATGTTCGACCGTTGCATTGCCAAAACGACGACTCCAGCCAACACCACCATCACGGCAAGCGCGGCAAAAACTCCGATGCGCTCTTGAAAAAAGAAATAACTCAGAATCAAGAGCCACACTTGCGACATTTGCTGGAATCCGTTGACGACTCCGACAGGAAAAGTCCGC
Organism: uncultured Candidatus Peribacteria bacterium; assembly: GCA_964651215.1. GTDB lineage: Bacteria > Patescibacteriota > Gracilibacteria > CAIRYL01 > JBGSOV01. The sequence continues at coordinate 1,498 of CAZYXI010000276.1, read as the reverse complement.
TGAGACGTATAGATCAGAACAACTGCCAAAGCTCCACTCAAACCAAACAGGATGACGTATGGTGCAAGCGGTATCAGCAAAGCCAAACTCCCCTCCGGCGCAAAAATCAGAAGTGGTGAGAGAGTGATAACAAACGAGAGATTGCGGCAAGCTGTGACCAAGAACGGATCAAAGATCCTTCCGTAGCGCGCGAGTAAAGTGCCTTGCAATGCATACCCA
>CAZYXI010000276.1:0-1269 GCA_964651215.1 uncultured Candidatus Peribacteria bacterium | reverse complement strand
AGCGACTACAAAGAAAACCCAAGTATATCCCTGCGGCAAGGTGGCGATAATGTCCAATGTCGAATCAAAAGGCTTCCCCAAGTCTAGCGGAATACGTCGGACGAAACAAACAAGCTGACTAAGGAAATCTCTTACCGCTTACAACTTACTTCTGACCTCTTTCTTTGCCGGAGCGGGATTGAGCCCCGCTCCGGCGGAAAGCAAATCTCTTACACCTTACAACTTCCTCCTTATCTCTTTCCTACTCCGTTTCACAACGGACAAATTCGCGTTCGCCTTCGCAGATCTCTTCTTCGCCGGATTGCTGCCGACACTCTTCGACCGTTTGGAACACCGCCACACAATCCGAGCGCGCGGTGCATTCATTTTGCGTACGGATCTCGTCGCAGCTCCGTTTGTCGAGTGATAAAGATCCGATTTCAGAGAGGTCGCTCCACTCGAGCGCCTTGATCACATTTTGCGAAATGGAATAAAAGGTATCGCCGATGTAGATGATGCGCTGAATATTGAGGTCGGGATCACCATAGAAGTATTCGCCGGATTTTTTGTAAATGCTGTCATCTTCATAATGACTGACCGCTCCGCGCAGCGAAAAGCCGTCTGTGAGACTGACATCATATACGCGTGCTCCGGCAAAGACCGTTTCGATGTCGGCATCCACGCCGACTTCGTCATTCATATTTTCGGTGATCGTGATCGGAAAGCCGAGGATGCCTTTGTCGGTATCGACCAAGAGCGCCTTGTGATTGGTAAGGACTTCACTCGTCGTACCGCGATAGCCGATGATTTCTTTGTGGATCTCCTTCGGATCGGCAAGGTCGGAAATATCGAAAATCGCGAGCTTCATGCCGAGCACGGCGGTATAATACACGGCAGAATCGGAGTGGACTTTGTCGGCATCGATCGATTCATCGACTTCTTTACCGAAGCCGATGAGGTGGTTTTCGTCCCAAGGATGGAGATAGTCCGACCAGCCGGGGATCTTGAGTTTGCCAAGGATCGTCGGATCATTCGGGTCGAGATCGATCACAAAGAGCGGATCGACGGTTTTGAAAGTGACGAGAAACGCTCGATCACCCACAAAACGCGCCGACTTCATGTTTTCGCCTGGGGCGATGCCGTCGATCTGTCCCGTTTGCTTGAGATCTTTGTCAAAGATCGTCACAAGCGTCTCAGAAAGCTGTCCGCCCCATGCCTGACCGCGTTGTGTGGCAATACGGAAATAGTAGCCCGCCTCACTCATCGAAAATTGATTGAGCACGCGTCCGG
>CAZYXI010000275.1:0-1689 GCA_964651215.1 uncultured Candidatus Peribacteria bacterium | reverse complement strand
CGGACAATTTTTGCCAAAGATACCGTTTGGCGCAAGATACTCCTGCTGAAGGCTATCAGCGCATCGATCATACTCGGTTCCGTACTGCCGTGGATTCCGACCTTTTGGGAGCATATCGGAAGAAAAAGCAATCTCGACTGGAATGCCGCACCGGTCTGGCAGGATATCTTTTGGTATGCACATGTGTTTTTGTTCGGCACGGAACAAGGTACGACCGGCGAACTCGGCGCGAACAGTTTTGTTTTTTCTCTTCCGGTGCACGCCTCGGGGGCGATCATTATCGGTTTGATAGGAATATTACTTCTGCGAACAAAACACCTGCAGGATGAACAACGCATGGCGCTTGCCTTTTTGGGTACGATGATCGCCACCATGCTCGTTGCCTATGCGGGAGCCCAGGCTTGGGGCGCCCATTTGATCCATTCGCGTTATCTTCTGGTGATCAGCCCGTTTCTCTTGTTGGCGATGATCCTGTTGGTACAGACATATTCTCGCAAGCTCGCCTTTGCCGCAATGGGGAGCTATGTGCTGCTCACAATGCTCCTTGTGCCGCAAGATTTTTCGGGACAGACCCACTACCGCGATCTTGCCGCTTTCTTGCACGATGAAGCGCGATCCACGATTGTTTCGTTCGACCCGTTTGTTCATCAGCTGTCCCGGTTCTCTGTGGGTGGCGGACATACCCACCTGCTCCTCGACAAAAACGACCACTATGGGCACTGGGCGGTGATACCTGCCGGCGAGCGCATCACCGACCCGGCTGATCTGCCGGCTGAGTACATCGTGATTGCCACAACGGAAACAGATCCAATCTGGGAGCCGATCGGCAGGATCGGTGACATGCATCTCTATCGAGTCGAAAATCCGCAATAATAATGGAGGAGAAAGGCAAGGCGTATTCAGACGCACACCATGTGACATTCCCCTGAAAGCGAAGTGGAGTAAGGCAAGAGATGATTTCGGGAAAATCAGAAAAAAGACTTGAAACCGAACGGAAAGAAGGTGATAATAGCGCGGCTATGATTTTTTGACTATGACGAACAAATCGACATCGCGCCAGCACTGTCTCGTAGGTCCGGGAGCACGCCGACCGACTACTTCACAAAGCCGCAAACGCAACAAAGCCCTTGCTCGCGAACGCCAGAACGAGCGCCAAGAAGCCATTCAGAAAGCACTTTCCGAAAAGGCGTAACAAGCGCCGAGGGTCTTTTTTTAAGTGACGATCCAGGGGATTTCGAGTTTAGTATGTGGGAAAACCACCCCGCTCAAAAGCATACTTTGACATTTTTTTGGATATCGGAAACACAGAGACGCAAGTTTTTTTTGCATGGATTTCGCGCAATATGGTACAATACCGAATGATATATGGTAACAACCCGATGAAAAGCCTCTTTTCTCTCCTTTCCGCAGGAGCCCTGTCCGCAATCCTTGTCATTGACAAAGCCTTTGCCAGCAGCAGCGCATACATCTCCAACGACGATCGCTACGCCGGTGCCGTTGACAAACCCTTCCGTGACGCGGTCATCTCCTTCATCAATTATTTTTTGGGCTTTTTGGGTCTGATCGCAGTCGTGATGATCATCTACGCCGGCGTCTTGCTCGTGACCGGTCAAGGCGAAGAAGAGCAGATCAACATAGAACTTTCTTTTCTAACAATAAAGAGCTTTTTACCTATCAATATTGTGTTAA
>CAZYXI010000274.1:0-1710 GCA_964651215.1 uncultured Candidatus Peribacteria bacterium | reverse complement strand
GCCAATGGAGTTTGCTTGCAGAAAAATACGCATCGATAAAAAGACCGGTTTTGTCGTAAATGCTTTGCTCCAAGCCTTGGGCTTTGAGCGAATCGCAAAATTCCGCCGTACGACGACATTGCCAAACGATCGCATTGTCGATCGGCTTGCCGGTGTCTTTGTCCCAGATCATCACCGTTTCCCGTTGGTTTGTGATCCCGGCGGCGGCGATTTCGTTTGCATCGATCTTGCCGATTTCCATCGCTTTTTTGATGACGGAGTGGGTACTTTGCCAGATCTCTTCCGGATCATGCTCGACCCAACCTTGTTTCGGAAAGATCTGGGTGAATTCTTGATAGGCCTTTGCCACGATATTTTGCTCGTGATCGAAGATGATGGCGCGATTGCCGGTGGTGCCGAGGTCGATGGCGAGAATATATTTTGGTGTCATGGGATTGGAAAAAAGTGGTGGAAATTTTGTATGGATTGCATTGTGCATGTTCTACCCCCTCCACCTCCCCCTCTCTAGGGGGAGAGCTAAAGGACGATTTTGATCAGTTCGCGGACGGCCTCGCGTGCCGGTTTGCCTTCGTAGAGCACTTTGTACATCTCTTCGGCGATCGGCAGATGGACACCATATTCCTGCGAGAGTTCGTGGATGATCTTCGTCGCCGGGACGCCTTCGGTGACTTGTTCCATTTCTTGCTCAGCTTCGGACAGCGACTTGCCGGAACCGAGTTTTTTGCCGAGAGTGCGATTGCGGCTGTTTTCGCTGAAGCAGGTCGCGATCAAGTCCCCTACTCCCGACAGTCCATAAAACGTTTCGCGGTAGGCGCCCATCGCTTCACCGAGTTTTGCCATTTCACTCAAACTGCTATCGAGGACAAAGGCTTTCGTGTTTTCACTTTCTTGCACACCGTCACAAATGCCCACGGCGATCGCGTAGATGTTTTTCATCATGCCGCCAAGCTGTACGCCCACGGTATCCATCAGCACGATCACGCGGAAAAAATCATTGCCGTCTTCAAACGCGTGTTTGATCTGCGGCAAAATACATTGGTTTTTGGAAACGACGGTCACGCGCGTCATCATGCCGGCGGCGACTTCTTTGGCAAGGGACGGACCGGAGAGGTCGGCGATCTGATGATGAAAATCGGCATCGATCTCGTCTTCGATCACTTCCGCCATAAATTTGTGTGAATCGTCTTCAATGCCCTTTGCACAATTGAGGATGATCTGACCGCGCGCGATTTTTTTTGCAAAGAGCCGGACGGTTTGACGGACGAATTTTGACGGGACCACGACGATGATCATGTCGGTGCCGGCGATACATTCGACGATATCGCGATAAGGTTTGAGCTTGGAAGAAAGACGCGCCCCGGGAAGATAACGGCTGTTCGAATGGGAATTTCCGATTTCGTCCAAGACATCATGATTGATATCCCAGATCCGTACCGTGTGCCCGTTGTTCGCGAGCAGGTTGGCAAGCGTCGTCCCCATGTTGCCGGCGCCGATGACAGCGATTTGCTGAATATTGGTGTTCATTGCGATGAGAACGAGGAGGTGCGCTTATGATTATACCTGTTTCGAAGCGAATTTCTCAAGGAGCTTCATTCGCACGGATGCCGATACCGCCAATGGCGGTATCGGCATGTGCCCACTTCTTGATCAATGTGATCCAAGTCGTAGACTTGGAAAAAACTTAGTTCGCTGCCGGCAAAGCGACACGGA
>CAZYXI010000273.1:0-1725 GCA_964651215.1 uncultured Candidatus Peribacteria bacterium | reverse complement strand
CTTGAGATAGATTCGAAATCGAGAGAAATCTAGCTGCCAACCGACACCTTGAATCGCCAGATTAAGATTCTGACTATCTATAAAGGCATAGATAATTTCGTCTTCATTATTTTTCGAAACTGAATCAGCGAAAGAGGAAAATTTTTTTCGGTGAATCGTCATGATGCAAGCAACTTTACAAGCGCTTCTTTGTTCGCTCCCTGCACTCCGCCGCCGCTCGCGAAAGTCGCATTGCCGCCTCCGCCTCCGCCAAATTTGCCTGTGATTTTTTTCAGCACCGCGCCGGCATCTGCATCCGCTGCGCTCGCGATGGAGATATTTCCTTCGCTCGTAATGACGATGGCGAGTTCGACACCTTCTTCTTGAAGTGCTCGTGCAAACGTGCCGGCGGCTTTGCCGTCCGCTTTTAGATCCGGAACGATGACGGTCATTTTGCCGCCGATCTCTTCCGCTTGTTGTGCGACTCGGATCGCCTCCACTTTTGCCAAGGTCTTTTGGAGACCACCGATCTGATTTTGCATCTCTTTTCGTTCCGCAAAGATCGCATCGATCCGATGCAAAACCTCCTCTTTTGGGACTTTGAGCTTGGCGGCGATCTCACCGATACGGACGAATTGTGCTTGCAAAAGCTTTTGTGCCGCTTCCGCACACACCACTTCGACACGACGGACGCCGGCGGAAACTCCGACCTCGGTGACGATTTTGACCGCACCGACCTGTGCGGTATTGGTCACATGCGTCCCGCCACAGAGTTCGTACGAGTATTTGCCCATTTTGACGGTGCGCACGATTTCGCCATACTTTTCACCAAAGGTCGCTTCGACGCCTTCCGCTTTCGCTTCGACGAGAGGTTTTTCCACAATGGTGGTATCGACCGCCGCGTTCACCACGTCTGCCATCAATCCTTCGATCGTTTCGATCTCTTCTGCGCGAAGCGCGCGCGGAAAGGTAAAGTCGATGCGCATGCGGTGTTCGTTGACATGGCTGCCGGCTTGATGGACGTCTTTGCCGAGGACTTGTTGCGCTGCGCCCAGAAAAATATGCGCGAGCGAATGATGGCGCATGATCTGCCCGCGTCGGTGAGCATCGATTTGTGCGGTGACTTGATCACCTTTTTCCAGCTTTCCTTCCAAAGTACCCGAGTGGATAAAAACCCCGGTCGCCGTCTTCTGGCAATCCGTCACCTGTAGCTTTCCATTTTGCCCTGCGATGACGCCGGTATCGCCGACTTGTCCGCCGGATTCCGCATAAAAGGGCGTTTGTGCGAGTACGACATGCACCTCGTCATCCGCTTCCAAAATTCCCAGGATCTTCGATTCGGTACTCTCTTCCGTATAGCCGACAAAGTCCGTCTTCGGCAGATCGGCGAAGGTCTGTACGGCTTTGTCTCGCTCAAAACTTGCCGCCGAACCGCTGCGACTGCGCTCTTGTTGCGCTTTCATCTCCGCCTCAAAACCGACTTCATCCACTTCGATACCGTGTTCCGCGGCAAAATCTTTCGTCAAGTCGAGGGGAAAACCATAGGTGTCAAAGAGCTTGAAAGCCTCTTTGCCACTGATCGCTTTCGAATTTTTCGCCACCAACTCTTCCAAGAGCCTCTCACCGCGATCGAGCGTCTGGCGAAAATTCGATTCTTCCAGATCCAATACCGACAGAATCGTGGTGCGGTTTTCATCCAGTTCCGGATAGTGGTTGCCGTATTCGGCGATCACCACCTTGGCGATT
>CAZYXI010000272.1:0-1738 GCA_964651215.1 uncultured Candidatus Peribacteria bacterium | reverse complement strand
TATAACTGGCGGCTTGCATAATTCTTAATTCTTCATTTTTAATTCTTAATTTGGATCTGCCTCAAATCCGGCTTCCACGAAAAGATTCAGATAGTCGAGATCGGTTTCCCGTGCGATGGTGATTTCGGCGAATCCTTCGAACCAATTGGTCTGATCCGGAAAAAATGTTTGCAGTAATTCCGGCTTGACCACTACAAATTCGTCATAATCATCTGCGTCTGTTTTTGCAATATCAGTTTGTCCCGCTTGCAGGTCGGTCAAAAACGCTCGCGCAAAGGCGGCATCGGACGTCACCACAAAAATATCCTCTCGCAGTCCGAGCGTTAGCGACTGTTTCGTGCCGTTCCCATTTTCGGTCACAAAAGTGGTTATTTCGGCATTGCCGACCGTTTCGGTTTCGGTACTGATACAATCATCACAGGCAGCGACTTCGCGGATCACCGAGCCGTCCTCGAGCACATGTTCGAGCACACGCGGCACAAAATTGGCGGCGGCGGTCTGCAAGGCGGTCAGAAGTTTTTCTTTTTTGGCAGCGGCAAAAATGGCATCATCGGTGTCAAGCGTGATCAAGAAATCCGGCTTGCTTCCCTCGTTTTGATAAAGCGCAAAAGCCACTTCGTTGTCAACCAAGGGCAAGATGTCGTTTTCGAGTGAAATGCCGTCTCCAAAGAGTCCCTCCAAAAAACGCCGCGTCTGACCGCGGACAAAAAACGCAAACGCCGGATCGGTCGTGTCGAGGTAGTCGAGCACCCATTCGATTTCTGCTTGCGGATGCAAAACGCGGCTCATGAGGACTTCATCGTCATTGGGAAAATATCGGAGGAGACTGCTCTGAAAGTCATTCGCAAGCGGTTTATTCTGATCAAAAAATGTGTTCGATGTATTGGTGGCGACCGATAGTGAAATACGGTTTCTTTCGTGAGTGAGCGCTATGCCGATCTCCGGTACGAAGTCGATCAACGGCTGCAAACCGACGGCGACATATGGTTTGAGCAAAGACGAGCGCAGCATGACCCGATTCGAGGAATCGGCGAGTTTGGCATCGAGACCCTGCCAAAAACCTTCTTCGGCGATCGCCGCGGTAATGCCACTATCGACTTCGGCAACCAGCTTGTAAAACTCCGGGATCGAAGAGATCACGAGCCATCCTTGCCAAAAAAACACTTCGCGCGAACGCGGTTCGGAAAAGCGCAAAACCCTGATGTTTTCCCAGATCTCTTCCACGGCGGATTCATTTCCATCCAGATTTCTGACAAAATCCTCGGCTTCTTTGGCATTGGTCACACGCAGCAGAAAAGTCGGCGCAAACGCGGACTCGGATTCGGACATCGCGGCATAAGAGATCATCACGATCTCATCGGCAAACAGATCGATGCGCTGCGGATATTCACCGATCAGAGCAGTCAGGAGCAGATCACGTTCTTCACACAAAGCAGGGAGTCTGTCCGCGAGTCTTGGGTCGCATTGCGGCGAGCCGATCTCGGCATAAAGCCCAAGATTGCGAGCCGGCAGAATATCGGCGGCATCAGCGGTAAAAAGTGGAGAATCGGCAAGGAGATAGCCCACGGCGGCAATGGCGACTACCCCGATCGGCAGAAACCAATATCCGGCTTTGGATGCGGGTTTTTTGTCTTTGTGCAAAAGATTGCGCAGTTTGGTGAGAGACTTTTGCATGAAGCGTGGAAGATGCCGAGCGATTGTAGGATTTTTTTTTCGGAAGCGCAAATCAAGTCGCAAG
>CAZYXI010000271.1:0-1746 GCA_964651215.1 uncultured Candidatus Peribacteria bacterium | reverse complement strand
CTCTGTGTACTTTGTGGTGAAACACAGGCAGCCGGAAGGGCTGGATGGTGGTGGTTTTTTTGGTGATTCCATACGCAAAAGACATCAGCGATTGCAGCTTTTGCAGCAAATCCGCGTCTAGCGGTCTCACTGTCCTTCGTGCCCGCAAGATCACACATCCAGATTCTTCACCGATTTCGCATGCGTCTGGATAAATTTCTTTCGCGGCAAGACTTCGCTGCCCATCAGCGTCGTAAAGACGAGGTCGCTGCGTTCGGCATCTTCGATCGTCACTTGCATCATGGTACGCGCGTCGGGGTCCATGGTGGTCTCCCACAACTGCTCTGGGTTCATTTCACCGAGACCTTTGTAGCGTTGGATCGAGACGCGGTTCGATTTTTTCGCTTTTGTCGCCTCTTCTTCCGCCTCGGGCTCTTCTTCTCCTTCCGGGGTTTCGATTTCTTCCGGTTCACCTTCAAATCCCATCTCTTTCAAAATCTCCAGTTTTTCCGCTTCGTCATAGGCATAGCGGATATCTTTCCCTTTCGCGATCTTGTAGAGCGGCGGACAGGCGATATAAAGGTTGCCGCCATCGATGACTTCGCGGAAATAGCGGTAGAACAAAGTGAGAAGCAAGGTGCGGATATGAGCGCCGTCGACGTCGGCGTCCGTCATGATCACGACTTTGCCGTAGCGGAGTTTGTCGATTTCAAAGATCTCGCCGATACCGGTGCCGAGCGCCGTGATGAGCGCCTTGACCTCGTTGTTATTGAGCATCTTGTCGAGACGGGCTTGTTCCACATTCAAAATCTTTCCTCTCAGGGGCAAAATCGCCTGAAAGTCGCGATTGCGTCCTTGCTTCGCGCTGCCGCCGGCAGAATCTCCCTCTACGATGAAGATCTCGGTCTCTTCGGCGTTTTTGCTCGAACAATCCGCGAGTTTTCCCGGCAAGGTCATGCCTTCGAGCGCGCCTTTGCGGATAACGGTGTCGCGCGCGGCACGAGCGGCTTTGCGCGCTCTCGCGGCAAGCAGACACTTGCCGATGACGGCACGCGCTTCATTCGGGTTTTCTTCCAGATATTCGGCGAATGCCTCGGCGAATGCCGCTTCGACCGCCGGACGCACTTCGGAATTTCCCAACTTGCCTTTGGTCTGCCCTTCAAACTGCGGCTCACCGACTTTGATGGAAATGACTGCCGTCAGTCCCTCGCGGACATCTTCCGCTACAAAATTCTCTTCTTTTTCTTTCAGTAATTGCTTGTCGCGGGCATAGGTATTAATCGTACGTGTGAGCGCCGTGCGGAAGCCGGTCAGGTGCGTTCCGCCCTCGGGGTTGTGGATGTGATTTGTAAAACACCAGATATTTTCCGTGTACGAGTCGGTGTAGCGCATTGCCACCTCAACCTGACAAGCATCGGTTTCGCGTTCGACCGCGATCACTTCCGAAATCGGCGCCTTGTTCTCGGACAAATGGCGGACATAACTCGCCACGCCACCGTCAAAGAAAAATGCGTGGCGTTTTTGTTCGTCGCCACTGTTGTCTTCGATGCTGATGCGGACACCTTTCGTCAAATATGCTTGTTGCCGGAGGCGCGTCAAAATCGTATCCCACTCCATGCGCGTGGTTTCTTTGAAGATCTCCGGATCTGGATAAAAGACGATTTCGGTCCCGGTGCCTTCCGCTTCGCCCACGACTTCGATCGGCGTGATCACCGCGCCGCGCGCGTATTCTTGGCGATGGAGCTTGCCGTCGCGGCGCACTTGCGC
>CAZYXI010000270.1:0-1753 GCA_964651215.1 uncultured Candidatus Peribacteria bacterium | reverse complement strand
CCCGACCTCAAAATCGCACTCGAATCGGGACAGCTCAAGGGAACGGCACTCGATGTGTTTCCGACCGAACCGAAATCCAAATCCGAACCGTTTGTCTCCGAACTCCAAAACGTACCGAACGTGATTTTGACACCGCATATCGGCGGAGCGACCGAAGAATCGCAATCCGCCCTGGGCGAAGAAGTCTCCGGCAAAATGCGCGATTTCGTCCAGACCGCCAATTCGTCGATGGCGCTCAACTTTCCCGAAATCAACCCTGGCGCCCTTGCTTCCGGACAAACACGCCTCGTCATCATCCACAAAAACGAACCCGGTGTGATCGCGAGCATCAACGACATCCTCTCTGACAAAAACCTCAACATCACCGCTCAGATCCTCAAAACCCGCGACCACCTCGGCGTTGCCGTCATCGATGTCGAAGCCATCATCGACGAAGCCGATGCGAAACCGATTTTTTCTCTTGCCGCCGTTCTCAAATGTCGTATCCTCTCGTAACCAATTTTACCGTCGGACCTGCCAAACTTTATCATGGCGTCGCGGATTTTTTGTGTGAGCAATTGCAATCCGGCCTCGGTGAAGTCTCTCATCGGAGCAAAGATTTTTCCGCCATGTCGGAAGCGAGCATGACGGCGTTTCGAGAGTTTTTCCGCATCCCGACGGAATACCATGTCTATTACACCTATTCCGCCACCGAGGGCATGGAGATCCTGACGCGCAGCGCAGTCGATGAAAAAATCTGCCACGTCTCCAACGGTAATTTTGGCAATGTCTGGACAAAGACTTCCCAAAAAGCCGGCAAAACTGTCCAAAAAATCACTCACGAAGACGGCACGCGTGTCGAACTCGGCGAAATCATTCCCGAAGCCAAAACGGAATTTCTCGCTCTCACCGCCAACGAAACGGCGACCGGCATCGCCTATTCCCCTGATGAGATCGTGCAGATCCGTAGCAGCTTCCCCGATCTGCTCCTGGGCATCGATGTGACGAGCGCGATGGGCGCGATCGCTTACGACTTTTCGCAGGCGGATGGCTGGTTTTTTTCCGTACAAAAAGCCTTTGGGCTGCCTGCCGGTCTCGGTATTTTGATCGTCAGTCCGCGCTTGATGCAAAAGGCAATCGCCCGTCAAGAAGCCGGCGCTGATGTCGGCTGCCACCACCGTTTGACCGATCTCGAGAAAAAAATGTCCGGCAAGTTTCAAACGCCGACAACGCCGAATGTCATGAACATCGCTGCACTTGGTTTTGTCTCTCGTCAGTTGCAAGCCGATTTCGGTTCACTACCGCAATTGTACAATGCCACGCAAACAAAAGCGCGCATGCTCTACGATTTCTTCGATCAGCATCCCACCTTTCGTCCGGCGATTTCATCCGGTCGTTCCGAAAGCGTGATCGTCGTCGATGGAACGGAAGCCGACCTCGCCGCTTTGCACGAGCGTTTGGCGGCTAGCGGCATCGAAGTCGGCAAGGGCTACGGTGGCAAAAAGACGACTCAGATCCGCATCGGTAATTTTCCTGTCCATTCGGAGGAAGATGTTCGATTCTTGCTTGAAAATATTTGAGGAGAACTCCTTTACAAAAATTTGCAAAAATATACAGTTGGAAAAGTCATTGGTTGTGGTATGCCAAAAGAAGTAACCCGTACGAATTTGATGATTTGGCCGGATCAGATCGATCTCAGCACAGAAACTGGCAATGACCCAGTACCTGACTGTATTTCGGATACTTCAGAAATGTGCAGACTTCTACAGTTGTA
>CAZYXI010000269.1:0-1768 GCA_964651215.1 uncultured Candidatus Peribacteria bacterium | reverse complement strand
AACTTATTAGCGGGTCGAGTTTGGGAGGAGCGCTTTTTGAAACAGTAAGTCAGCACTATGGAGTGGAAGAGATGAATGAATTGGATGAAATAGTATATTCTATTACAGCGCAAAGGGAGGGTGCTAATACGGAAAGTTTGACTTCATTCTTTTTACGAACACTAAAAACAAAATTAGGGAAAAGATTGGCCGAAGGGGTGACCAATGATGATGATCCAGAAACCTTAGTTAGTAAATTTAATCAAAATTGTCGTGCTCTCGTTCAAGAACATGCTGCTCAGCATCGACTTGATCTGGGAATCGATGATGCTTTGCGTGAATGGTTTGAAATGCTGCTCAAATATTTTAGGGATCAACTAGGTCAATATCATGAGTTTGGGAACATTCTAAGTGCTCATCAGAGAATCAACTAATATGTGCCCCTCGCCGGAACGGGGTTGTACCCTGTTCCTCATGTTTCCCTAGACTGACAGCTTGTCTGGTTTTTCCCGTAGAAAACGGTTCAGGTGCCCTCCGGGACACCTGAACCTGCTTTTGGTAAAACTCTCCCGATATTGATTCCTCCCGATTCCGGTTCCACCTTGGCGGACAGGCATGCCGGAAAAATCGACCATCACTCGCGCCAAGCATGCGAACGATCGACCGCTTCGCGCCACTTCGCATAAAAATGATCCATCTCCGCTTTGCTTCGCTGCGGCACAAAGCTGCGTCCGACCTTGCGTTTTTGCATCACCTCTTCACGATCGTGCCAAAAACCGACGCCGATTCCGGCGATGTAGGCGGCACCGAGCGCGGTGGTCTCGATCACTTCGGGGCGGATGACGGTCGCCTGGATCAGATCCGCTTGAAATTGCATGAGCGCGTTGTTGACGCATGCTCCACCATCGACTTGCAAAGCGGTAAAATCAGCGGTCTTGTCGCCGGCGACATCTTCGTTCATCGCTTCGAGCACGTCACGCGTGCGATAGGCGAGCGCTTCGAGTGTGGCGCGGACGATATGCGCGCGCGTCGTGCCGCGCGTCAGCCCGATCAGGAGTCCGCGGGCGTCCATGTCCCAGTGCGGTGCGCCCAGCCCGGCAAGTGCCGTCACGAAATAGACGCCTTCGTTTGTCGCAAGCGAATCCATCAGGGCTTCGGATTCGGCGGCGTCTTTGATGATGCCGAGTCCGTCACGGAGCCATTGGATCGCCGCACCACCGATAAAAATACTCCCCTCGAGCGCGTATTCGGTCGTGCCGTTTTGTTGCCAAGCGATGGTCGAGAGGAGACGGTTTTTTGAAGCGACTGCGGACTTTCCTACATTCGTAAGCAAAAAGCAGCCGGTACCGTAGGTGTTTTTGAAGACTCCGGGTTGATAGCAGCCTTGTGCAAACATCGAAGCCTGTTGGTCGCCGAGGATCCCATGGATCGGGATCGCCGCGCCGAAAAGTGCCGGATCGGTCGTGCCGAATTCCGCATCCGAAGGCTTCACTTCGGGAAGCATTTCCCCGGGAACACCAAAAATCTCCAAGAGTTCGTTGTCCCATTCGAGAGTGTGGATATTGTAGAGCAGAGTGCGTGCCGCATTGCTCGGTTCCGTCGCATGCACTTTGCCGCCGGTCAATTTCCACAAGATCCAAGTATCGACCGTGCCGGCGCGGAAAGTCGGCTTGTAATCGTGCTTTTGTAAGAGCCAATGGAGTTTGCTTGCAGAAAAATACGCATCGATAAAAAGACCGGTTTTGTGGTAAATGCTTTGGTCCAAGGCTTGGGGTTTGAGTGAATCGCA
>CAZYXI010000268.1:0-1770 GCA_964651215.1 uncultured Candidatus Peribacteria bacterium | reverse complement strand
AAGCTCGTCTTGCATCTTGCGGAGACAAACCCGGATTTTCGTGCGGCATATTCGCTGAGTGGCGTGTTTCTTGAGCAATGCGAACAATATCCCGAAAAAGGCGCGGAGATCCTCGAGCTTTTCAAAAAACTCGCCGCGACCGGGCGCGTCGAGTTTCTCGCTGAGACTTACTATCATTCACTCTCGTATCTGTTTTCCAAAGAAGAATTCGCGGAGCAGATCCACAAGCAGATGGCGAAAGTGAAAGAGCTATTTGGCGTGACGCCCAAAGTCTTTCGCAATACGGAGCTCATTTATCGGAATGATGTCGGCGAATTTATCCGACAAATGGGTTTTGACGGCATGGTCTGTGAAGGCTGGGACAAATATCTGCACGGCAGCAGTCCGCATTATGTCCGTTCCGCATTCGAATGCGAGATCCATCCCGAAGACGCCAAGATCGCCAAAAAATATGCCGTCAGCAAGAAGCCGAAAAAGCCGCTTCCGCTGCTTCTCAAAAGCTATCAACTGAGTGACGACGTTGCTTTCCGCTTTAGCAACAAGGGATGGGCGAGTTGGCCGCTGACGACCGAAAAATACGCCGAATGGCTCGGGATCGCCGACGGTGAAACGATCAATCTCTTTATGGATTACGAGACGTTTGGCGAACATCAGTGGGAAGACACCGGCATTTTCCAATTTATGGAAAAACTTCCGGAAGTACTGAAGCATCATAATATCGTCTTCAGCACGCCTTCCGAGACGATCAAACATGCCGAAATGCACGGCGCGTACGATGTGCCGCATTTTCTCTCGTGGGCGGATATGGAACGCGACCTCTCTGCCTGGCTCGAAAACGATATCCAACACAATGCGCTCGAAGAGCTCTCGCGCCTGGAAGGGATGTTGCATCCGCACAAGCACAAAAAGGACAAATATGTGCAAGAACTGGTCGATGATTTCCGCAAATTGCAGACTTCAGACCACCTCTATTACATGTGTACGAAATACTGGAGTGACGGCGATGTCCACAAATACTTCTCGCCGTATGATTCTCCGTACGAAGCGTATATCTGCTTTATGAATGCGATGCGCGTGTTGCAATCGAAGGTGAGAGCACTCTAGGCAAAGATTTAAGATCTAAGATTTGTGAAGCAAGAAAAAGATTACTTCACCTAATTGCATCACATCCCAGAAACAGGAGTTACAAATTTCAAATGGTATTGACATTGTTATTGATATTATTAATAATTATATTAATTTCTGTACAATTTGATGCCTACTTTTGATAGGGATACTGTTGCGTTCTTTTTTGAGCTTCCGCCAGAACCACTCCGTCATGAGGCTCTCGAAGAATTTTTAAATTTTTCGCGACGTCAATTAGAAACAGAAGTATTCGTCACAATATTCGGCTATGAGCCTAGTATAGTACGCATTGGAGCGAATCTGAAGACACCTGATGAATCCATAGAGAGTGTTCGCCAGCTATTTTCCAAGTATGGTATAGCTTTCGACATGAAAAGGAGTGAAGAACTACGCGAAAGGGCAGAAAAACCCGATCGCGCAGCAGAGTTAGCTAGGCGTATTAAAGACGCAATGATGAAAGGTAAGATTTCCGAGAAGGATGTATCGGAATTCCTAGAATCCCATAACATCTAATTTACAAATAAACTGACTCAAACCTTCTGGTTTTAACGCTTATACAAAGCTCCTTCCACCCAGCTTTCTCGTAGGTGTTTTGTGCAAAAAAGGATAGAATAATAAGAAGACCAAAACTTTTTTTTATGCTCC
>CAZYXI010000267.1:0-1780 GCA_964651215.1 uncultured Candidatus Peribacteria bacterium | reverse complement strand
TTGCGCCGGAATGGGTGTCCCGGAGGGCACCCGTTCCAAGACATTTTCTTTCACGGCACAGTCTCCGATTTGGGACTGTGCCGTTTTGAATGAATCAGGACAAGAATCTTTGTAGCTTTGCAGGAGCGGTCTTGTAGACCGCTCCACACGTTTCGTATTTGTAAGAAGCGACCAAGAAATCTGTTGTCCGATTTTAAAGTAATCCGCTTGCCACCAGTGCGTTTCTTGCATTTTCCAAACAAAACGGGTGAAACCGGCTGAAAGCCGATTCCTGCAGGAAATCGAGTTTGTGAATACTCGTTCTGCGGATTTATCCTTGCACCTGTCAACTTGTATCTTGCGACTGGTTCTCGCTATACTCCCTGCGCTCTCGGTTTTTTTTATGGACGCGCAGGCGACTTCTCTCTTTATCGGTCGGTTTCAGCCCTTTCACCTCGGACATCTCGATGCCGTGCGGCAGATCTTTGCCGATGGCAAGACCCGGTTTTTGGTGATCGGTATCGGCTCCGCAGAGGAAAACTACACACCGGAAAATCCTTTTTCTGCCGGAGAGCGCTTCGAGATGATCTTTGACAGTCTGCTCGAAGCTGGTATTACCGCGGACAGATTCAACATCTGCCCGATCCGCAACATCCACCACTATGGCTTGTGGCCGCATCACAACAAGTTGCTCTTGCCGCCTTTTGCACGTGTCTATTCCGGTTCGCCACTCGTCAAGATGCTCTTTGGGGACAATGCGAACCTCGAGGTCTGCACCCTGCAGGACAACACAGGCATTACCGCGACCGCAGTCCGAGCAGCGCTCAAGGCGGATGACGATATCGAAAACCTTGTTCCAACTGCCACGATCACCCTGCTCAAGAAGATAGGAGCGGCAGAGCGCATGCGGAATATCGACAAGACTCGCATCGGATCATGAAGCAGCTCGATTTTACTGTTGAAAATTTTGCCGAACTGAGCAAATGGCTAAAAAGCGGCAAAGTGGCGGTGCTCCCGACGGATACCATTCCCGGCTTTGCCGCCGATGCCGGTAATCCCGCGGCGCTAAAGAAGATCGCCCGGCTCAAAAAACGCCCCACGAACAAACCGTTTT
Source organism: uncultured Candidatus Peribacteria bacterium (assembly GCA_964651215.1). Lineage (GTDB taxonomy): Bacteria > Patescibacteriota > Gracilibacteria > CAIRYL01 > JBGSOV01. The sequence goes on along the minus strand of CAZYXI010000267.1, from coordinate 687 downwards.
TGTTCTTGGTGCCGGATTTTGTCGCCGCCGAGAAGCTTTGTGACTTTGACGATAGTACGCGCCGGCTCGCCAATCGCTTTTGGCCGGGTGGTCTGACCATGCTCTTGCCACGCAAATATGGCGTACTGCCGGAATTTTTTCCGCACGAACCGAAGTTTGCCATCCGTATTCCCGATAACAAAGTCCTGCTCAAGTTTTTGCATAATTTTGGCAAACCGCTTGTTTCGACCAGCATCAACCATGCCGGGGAGCCGGCGATCACAAAATACTCGACGATCGCCTCGCATCTGCAAGACGAAGAGATTTTGATCGCAGTACAAGTCGTGCCGGACCACGCCTTGCCGAGCACGATTGTCGCTGTGGAAAATGGAAAATTGGAGATCGTGCGCGAAGGAAGTATATCAAGAAATGAAATCGAAAAGTTGCAAGCTGATTTTTTTCATTGATAAAAATACAACAAATATGGTTTTAATAAGTCAAATCAAGCGTTTTTTGAACACAAAAATGGAACGTGATGTCAAATCTGGAAGAGAAATCCATTGACCCTTTCGAATGCTTGTTTTATGCTAAGGAGTGATGTTTTCTTTGATTTTGAATACCTTTTGTATTCAATCTCGAGTTTTCTTCCAGAGTTCCTTAAAATATCCGTCGCCAACCATGACACACGCGCATACTCCGGTCTTGGAA
>CAZYXI010000266.1:0-1803 GCA_964651215.1 uncultured Candidatus Peribacteria bacterium | reverse complement strand
CACCGAAGCACTCCTCGAACGCGGAAATAATTTTTTTGAAGCCGGCTTTTTGAGCTTGGCGATCAACGATTTTGCCAAAGCGACCGAACTGAGTCCCGGCAATCAAAGCTCGTGGAGCAGTCTCATCAAAGCACAACTGGCGCTGCGCGATTATGATGCCGCCGAACAAACGGCGGCCAAAGCACTTGAGACGTTTCCAAAAAATCGCGAATTCTTGATCTTGCTCGGTGAAACCTTCCTGCAAAAAAGCGAATTTACCAAGGCGAAGCAGACTGTTGAGCAACTCCCCGATTCACCGGCGCGCAAATATTATCTCGCGGTGATGGAAGTTTATTTTGGCAATACCGAAGCCGCCAAAGCACTCCTTGATCCGATCAAAGACGAAAGCGAGTTCGGTGATCGTGCACGCGTCATTTTGACGGCGTTTGAAGAATTTTCGCTCTTCCCCGACGGCAGTCCGCTCCATTTGCAATTGCTCTTGACCAAAGCGCTCAACGAATTGCGCTTTTATGAAATGGCGATCCAAAAGGCAAAAAAGGTACTCGAAGAGCGTGAGGATTATCGCGATGCCTGGATCATTCTCGGACATAGCTATCTGTCGCTCGAACGCTACGACCTCGCGCGCAATGTACTTGAAAAAGCGCTCGAACTCGATCCTTCAAAACCGGAGACGACGTTTTTTCTCGCCCTGGCAGAATCCGCTCTCGGCGATCACGAGACCGCGATCACCCACCTTTCGATGGCGCGCGAAAACGGGTTCCAGCCGGAGTCCGAAGTCACACGTGCTTTGGCAGAGACGTTTTTGGCGGCGAAATATTACGAAGCCGCTCGCCAAGAATTTGAAAAACTGATCAAGACAAACGGCAAATCAGCCGATGCCTATGTACAACCGGTAACGATTTCGCTCGAACTCCTCAGTGATCCGACGACCGCGAAACTGCTTGCGACCGAGGCGGTCAAAAACAATCCCGATTCGATGATCGCACTCAACCTGCTCGGCTGGGCGCTGCTGGAAGGCGGCGAATATGACGAAGCGAATTCGGTGCTGAATGAAGTCATCGAAACCGATCCGGAGTTTGCCCCGGCGTATCTCAATCTTGGGCGCGTCGCCGACAAGGAGTCAGACGAAGAAAAGGCGCTCGAATACTACAAGGCTGCCTACGATCTTGCACCTCACAGCGAAATCGGCGCACTCGCGGCAGAACGGTACAATGCGATCGTGTTGGAATAGGGGCAATATGGCAGAGGTGTATTGCGAGACGAATTGCACGGGCGTATTGCAATACGCCCCTACGTTTGCAATTTATGTCGAAAAGGGCTCATCCATATCTTCCAACATCTCGAGTAAATATTGATAAAGAGCAAAAAAATATGCAGGTTTAGAATCAATTTCTTTGACAGTCGATCGCTGAATTTCATGGACGATGTCATGAGGTTGTCTATTTTCAGATTGAAACTGCTGTCTATATTCCCTTGCTATTCGCTTATTTGTTTCACTCTCTTCCAAGTCAGCCTCTAGAGACTTTAATCGGTCTATGCAGGTAAGCCAATCGGCTAGTGCAATCCTTATGTCAGTGGGAAGACTAAAATTACCTAACTCTGTGATGATTTTATCCACAGGATCACCACCCTCAATAATCCTAAGAAGTGCATCTCCTGCCCATGCGGAAACATCGGTTATTTCTTCCTCGGAGCAATCAGGGTTTGGTGGATTTTGACACTCTCGTTGGTCATCGGATATACCATGATGATTTTTTTCGGATTTCGAGCCAAGCTTGGCTTTCTTAAAGTCAATAATATTTG
>CAZYXI010000265.1:0-1804 GCA_964651215.1 uncultured Candidatus Peribacteria bacterium | reverse complement strand
TGCGCAAAACCTAGCCCCATACCCATGAATACGAAAACAAAAACAACGCTCCTCCAAAAAATCGAAGACGCCAAACTCGTCGGGCGCGGTGGTGCGGGCTTTCCGACACATTTGAAATGGAAATTCGTTGAGAAGGCAAAAGGAAGTAAAAAATATGTCATCTGCAATGCGAGTGAAGGGGAGATCGGTCTTTTCAAAGACATCTACATCCTCGATCATCACACCAAAGAAGTCTTCGAAGGCATGCGTCTGGCAATGGATTTTTTGGGCACCAAATACGCGTGGTTCAATATGAATGCGAATTACTACCGCAACTTGCACGAGAAGCTTGATGCGCTCATCAAAGAATACAAAAAGCAGGGCTACGTCTTTCGTGTCTTTCAGGAAAAGCCGAGTTACATCGGCGGCGAAGAGACCGCGCTCCTCAATGCCATCGAAGGCAAACGCGCCAAACCGCGCCTCAAGCCGCCGTTTCCGGCAGAAAAAGGACTCTTTGGCAAACCGACACTCGTGCACAATGTCGAGACCCTCTACAACATCTGCCAGGTCGATCGCGGCACTTTCAAAGACGATCGCTTTTACTGTCTCTTGGGTCCGGTGCGCTATCCGGGCGTGTATGAACTGCCGGCGAATATGACGCTGCTCGAAGTCTTGGAAAAAACAAACAACGTTCCGGAATTCGATTATTTTGTGCAGATCGGCGGCAGCGCGAGCGGTGTCGTGCTGAATAGCGAGCAACTCAAAACGGAAAAAATGTCCGGCGGCGGCAGTATCGAAGTGTATCGTGCCGATACGCCAGCAAAAGAAATGCTGATGAAGTGGTTTGATTTTTACAGCAAAGAAAGTTGCGGCAAATGCACGCCGTGTCGCGAAGGTACGTATCAACTCGATCAGATGATCAAACAAGACGGCAAGATCCCTTGGCGCCAGATCAGCGAAATCCTCGATTTACTCGAATCCGGCTCGTTTTGCGCATTGGGAAAATCCGTGCCGGTCGCGGTCAGAACGTATTGCGAGAATGTCTTACACAAAAAAATATGAAAAAACCCATCGTCATCATCAACGGCAAAGAGTTCGAAGCGGAAAAAGGCGAAAACATCATGCAGGTCGCCTTGCGCAACGGCATCGACATCCCCCACTTCTGCTTTCATGAGGATCTGGAACTCGAAGCGAATTGTCGCGCCTGTCTTGTGCAAGATGCCGCGACAGGGAAGATCGAGACCTCGTGTACAATTGCGGCAAAAGAAGGGACGCGCATCCTGACGAGCACTCCGCAAGTGGAAAAACTGCGAAAAAAGAATCTCGAGTTGCTGCTTGCCGGACACAAACAAGGCTGCACGCTCTGCCAGCGCAAACTCCATTGCGAAGCGGCAGAAGTGATGAAGCGCTATCATGTCACGGGCAACGAGTACACGCGCGAAAAAGTCAAAGAGCTCGTGCACAAAATGGGCACGGCGGCGGAATTCGACCCGAATCTGTGCATCGCCTGTAACAAGTGCATCCGCGCCTGCGAGCATATCGGGATCGGCTTTTTGAAACTCAAGGGCAAAGCGAGCAAGACGCGCGTCGGCTACAACGAAGATCCCAAGACCGATTGTATCTATTGCGGTCAATGTACGGTGATCTGTCCGGTCAATGCCATCCGCGAACAAAGTCACATCGAAGCGGTCGAAGCGGCGATCAAAGATCCGGAAAAAATCGTGATCGTGCAAACGGCACCAAGTGTCCGCAACAGTATCGGGGAGGAATTTGGAATGCCCTACGGTCAGGACAATACCGGCAAGCTCTTTACCGCCTACCGCAA
>CAZYXI010000264.1:0-1827 GCA_964651215.1 uncultured Candidatus Peribacteria bacterium | reverse complement strand
CAGTTCCTGCTTCAGATCCAACTTCACCTTGCCGGGTGACTGGTTGCGCTGGGCGGCGATGCGGTCGGCAGCCTTCGTGATGAAGTCCGCGGTGCTGCTCGCTTCCTCGCGGAATTGGCCGTCCACGTAGCAGCCGGAGCAGTACTGCTGCAACGGTTTGGGACAGCATTGGAGTTGGAATACAAAAGCGAAAAAGATGTGGTAACGATATCGGACAAAGAGGCGCAAGAAGTGATCATGAATACAATCAAAGCGGAATTTCCGCATGATGATTTCTTTGTCGAAGAAGCCGCAAGCCATGAATATTCGGACGGACGGATGTGGGTGATCGACCCGCTCGACGGCACGATCAATTTTTCACGAGGAATCCCCCTTTTCGGCGTCTCGATCGCGTTCGTAGAAAAAGGCGTACGCAAATGCGGTGTGATCTTTTTGCCGTATTTTGACGAATTGTATTGGGCCAAGCGAGGTGGTGGGGCCTTTTGCAATGATACTCCGCTCCGCGTTTCCGAGACCGAGCGCCTCGCGAAGACAGTAATCGCCTTGAATGATTACAATATCGGTCCTCCCGAGCGCATGCGCAATCTCAACTTGCTCAAGCGCGAACTTGACCATCGGTTGCAAGGAGAATGTATGCGGATCAAAAACCTCGGTTCGGCATCGGTCGAACTTGCCTATGTCGCCTCCGGCAGACTGGACGCGTATGTGATGCTCTTTACCTACTATTGGGATATTGCCGCCGGCACATTGATCATCGAAGAGGCCGGAGGCAGAGCCACCGATTATCATGGTGACTCGCTCGGATTCGATCCCAAATGTGTCATTGTCAGTAACCATGTTTTGCACGCGGAATTCTTGCGACTACTCAGCAAAGGAAACAACAGTCTCCAAGCCCGATTCGAGTCGATGATTTCGATTTGAGGACACGAAAAAAACAGCAAAATATTCCTTGACAAATATAACAAATATAGCGGATAGTATTTTACTTCCTGATGCGATAAATCTTATTTTTTTGTAACAGGAAGGAGTTTGTAGCATATTTGACGAAACGGAAGAAATCAGTACAATCGATTTCTGATAAGAAAGCTGCAAACGGAATCCACTCTCCCTTCTCGTCTCCCTGAATCGCACATCATGATCTTTTATGACAAGACCCAACGGCGAAAAATCTACTTTCGTCTCTTTACCGGTTTTGTCATCGGAGCGTTTATCGGTGGTATCGGCTATGTGGCATTTTCGCTCTATACCTACAATACTTCTCGTGAATATCTTGAAGAGACCAGACAGTATTATGATCGCTACTTTAGTGATCCGGAAAATCACAAAAAACTGGTGATCAGTTTTGACGACGGTCCGCATCCGGTCTACACCCGCCAAGCGATGGAGGTTTTGGAAAAACATGGCGTTCCGGCGACCTTTTTCTTGCTTGGGAAAAACGCTCTGCAATATCCGGATGTCGTAAGCGAGTTGGACGCCAAGGGATTTACCATCGGTAATCATACCTATTCGCATTCGTACGATGTCCACAACTCCAAAAAACGTCTCCAGCTCGAGCTGGCAGCCACCGAACGCATCATCAGTGATATCACCGGCAAACCGACGATCTTTTATCGTCCTCCCTTTTTGTTGGATATCGGCAGCGACCCGACGGTAAACCCTGAGACAGACAAGGACAATGCGCTCGTCTGGGCGATCGAAAGCGGGTATATTCCGGTCGGAGCCGATGTCGATTCGAAAGACTACATGGTCGATTCCGTTGATGCGGTAGTAAACAATATCAAGAATGCCGCCCCTCACGGACATTTTATCCTCCTCCATGATGGCTAC
>CAZYXI010000263.1:0-1828 GCA_964651215.1 uncultured Candidatus Peribacteria bacterium | reverse complement strand
ATTATAGTATCTGGTGGATTATTTTGATTTCCAATGTAAGAAAAAATTTGACTATAGTGTTTATCCTTTTCATGACTATTGAGTCTAAGCGAATTGCATAATGCGTCTTTGACATAAGTCTCTAGTGCATCGCCCATGCTGTTGATCCTATTCGAACCTTTGTAAAATGAAAGTAAATCCACTATTGGATCTTCAACAATATTCGCTAATGCAACGAGTAAATTCGTCATGTTTTTTAAATTTTACCAATGAAAAATTCGTATTCATAATATAATGAAAATATTTATTTTTTCCACCTCATTTTCATTATGCTATTCTTCAAGAATTGCAGTTTAACTTTATACATGAGAATCATTACACCTTTTTACTTGCGTAAAAATATCGTTTTTACAAAGGTGAGCTGTTTCATAAGCCAGACCAAACCGAATATCGCCAAGGTACTCAAGAATGCGATGATCCCCAAGCGTCCGCCGTAGCCGACAAAAAGGTGCAGCGTAAGACTATAGACCAGTCCCGAGAGTGCTCCGCCACAGATCACAAGCGGTATCGATCCGATGCTGAGACTTGTCATGCCGACGAAAGATCCGGTGAAGACGACGAGCGAGACCTGAGGCATGCGGATGACTTGCCCCACCAACGCACCGATCAGACCGACGACACAAGAAGCGACGACCGCTGAAATCCCGTATTTTTGAAAGAGAAAGGTCAGCAGCGACCCACCGGCACCGGCGATCATCAGAAGGATCGTTTGTTGCATTGTCTGGAAAAAGTCGATGTCATTTTGTGTTTGTCATGTGCCACTTTGCTGGCGGAGGGACAGGGATTCGAACCCTGGAGGACGTTGCCGCCCTAACGGTTTTCAAGACCGTCGCATTCGACCGCTCTGCCATCCCTCCGTGATTGTAGCAATACGCAAAAATTATATCGCAAAGCTCGCTCCGGCACAATGGTTTGAAGTCGTTTGTTATGGTTTGGTCTCTTGCATCACAAGCGCTTCGCCCGGACTCAATTTGCGATGGTGATGTGATTTGGTGATGTTCCAATGGACAGCAAGATACGAGAAGCAGAGTGGTACGATAAAGTTAAAGGCGATGCTGGAAGCGATGAGGATCGAATAGAGTAAGTCATCGATCAATGCGTGTTCATGCAAGATCTTGGCGATGATGATGCTCGTACTGAAGCGGATCGATAGTCCGACTCCGAGCAAGATCGATTCCTTTTTCCCAAGAAGCTTTTTTGCAACCAGATAGCTTCCGAGTATTTTGGCTCCTGAAGAGACGACAATGATCGCCAAGATCAACATTGGAGCGGAAACGAGAATATTGGCATCGATCGAGAGTCCGATATCCACGAAAAAAATCGGTGCGAAAAATCCGTAACACATCGCTTTGACTTCGCTTTCGATCCGTTTGTACCGTTCATGCGGTATAAATGTTTTGAGCGAAACACCGGCCAGCAGTGCTGCAATCGGCGCCAAGTGCGAGATAAGTCCCACTCCGACAAAGAGGAAAAAGATCGCCAATACAAACAGGAACATCATCTCCACATCGATAAAGTTGAAGCGATTCCCTTCTTCTCGAAGTTCGGTAAGACCGAAGGTAAGGATAAACAAGAAACAGATAGAAGCGATTACAAATATCATATTGATGCCGGTTTGCGGAGACTCCGTACCGACTACGAATGCTACAACCATCAGCAAAAAGATTTCAATTACGTCATCAAGTGTGCCGATACCGATGATGCTTTGTCCCAGTTTCGTGTTGATCAGTTTGAATTCGTCCAAGATCGGCACAAGGATCGCTTCACCCACCGATGCGAACGAAAGTGC
>CAZYXI010000262.1:0-1835 GCA_964651215.1 uncultured Candidatus Peribacteria bacterium | reverse complement strand
TTGACAACCCTCTCGTCTTGGCGAGCGGTATCTTGGGCGTGACGGGCGGCAGTCTGGCTGCCGTGGCAAAGAGCGGTGCCGGAGGCGTAACGAGTAAAAGCTGGTGGGCGCATGCGCACGAAGGGCACGCCAATCCGGTGATCATCGCCGAAGAGGGTATCATGCTCAATGCGGTCGGTTTGCCCGATGCCGGCATCGCCAAGCACAGTGAAGAGATCAAAATCTATCGCCAAAAGGCAAACGCGCCGTTTATTGCGAGCATCGTTGCCGGCTCGATCAAGGATTTTGAAGAAGTAACGGCACAAACCGCTGCGCTGCAGCCGGATATTATCGAAGTGAATATCAGCTGTCCGAACGTTTCGGACGAATTCGGCGACTTGTTTTCGTCCGGATGCGACTCTGCCGCGCTCATGACCAAGATCGTCAAAAAGCACTCCGGTACGATCCCCGTCACGGTCAAGCTGTCACCGAATGTCCCGAACATCGGCGAAGTCGCGAAAGCCTGCGAAGACAACGGCGCCGATGCGATAACCGCCATCAACACGGTAGGACCGGGTATGCGCATCAATCCCGAGTTGCGCGCACCGATACTCAAGAACAAAAAAGGCGGTGTCTCCGGACCGGCGATCCTGCCGATCGCCATCCGATGTGTGTGGGATATTTTTGCCGCGGTCAAGATCCCCATCATCGGTACGGGAGGAGTGACATATGGCAGAGATGCGATCGAAATGATGCTTGCCGGCGCGCGTCTTGTCGGAGTCGGCTCGGCGTTGCATTTTCGCAGGAAAGACGCTTTTGCTTTGATTGCAAACGAAATGAAGGACTGGTGCGACAAAGAAGGAGTGACGAATATCGAAGAACTTATCGGCGCGGCACACAGATGAAAAAACGGGATATTTTTGCACTTTCGCTGGCATTCGACATCATCTTTCTCGACTACTTGACCAAGTGGCTCGCTATAGAAAAACTCGCCCAGCCGATCACCATCATTCCGGATTGGTTTGTACTTGTCTTACACAAAAACCCGTATCTCGCTTTTTCGATCCCGTTTCCGAATGTGATGCAGATCGTGCTTTCGGTCGGACTGCTCGTGCTGTTGATCCTCTATTGGAAGCAACAAGAGCGGACAATCTACGAACATTTTGCGCTGGCGGCGGTATTTGGCGGAGCGGTCGGCAATCTCTCCGAAAGGATCCTCTTTGGCGAAGTGACGGATTTTATTTCCGTGTGGCAGTTTCCGGTGTTCAATGTCGCGGATATTGCGATCAGCCTGGGTGTGGCGCTGCTTCTGTGGTCGGAGCTGTTTGCGCGGAAGTCGGATGCAGAAAATCGGGGAATGTGAATCAAGCCGCCTTTTCCACTTCTGCCGATTGCCAATCGTCAAAATTATCTGGTGTGATGGCAATACCGCCATTTTGTTTTGCTGCTCGAGCAAGTTTTTTTTGTCCTGCTTGAGCTTCGGCGACTCCGACTTCATTCAGAAGCAAGAATTGAATAAACTGATCAAAAATCTCTCTGCTACTTACGGATTCAGCAGTAATATCTTCGACATTCTCGTGATATTCAAGCTCGAGTCGAACGAGTCGATATCCATCTCTGCTTGGTGTCGGATGCTCAACAATGTCAACATGCACCTGGGCAATCAATTTCCCAAACTTTTGGATAAGTCCTGGGATATTTTCAGCCTCTATGACTTCAAGAAAATTTAAAAATTCCATATCATAGCGAGTCTTTTTGATCACGCCTTCTGGATCTAGTCCATCATATGCGGCAGTTACTTCTGATCTTGAATGTAATTTTCGCGAGCTCTCACTCGCCTCAATGGCCTCTCCCTT
>CAZYXI010000261.1:0-1857 GCA_964651215.1 uncultured Candidatus Peribacteria bacterium | reverse complement strand
TCCGCCCACTCCGTTGCGATTTCTGCGATCTGCTCGGCATCTCCGTGAGAAAAATGCTCACCGGCAAATCCGCTCACCATCAGATTTAGTTCGGCATTTCGCGCGACCGTCGTATGCTGGACAGGCACAAACAATCGCACGAGATCGACATCCGCCGCGAGTGCTCCGAGCGCCGCCAAGATCGGTGCTCCATGGATATTCGGCGAACCCCCGATCACGAGTACTTTGCCGCTGTCACCTTTGATCGCCGTTGTTTTTCGAGGAGAAATCCGCATCACATCCATTGTCGCGGATTTTGAAAAAAAAATCGAGAAGGCATGACAAAGCGGATTTTTTTCGGCAGACTGGGTCGGGTTTTATTTTTTACTACCGATGGGAAAAACAATCGATGAGGCTCGCGCGATCGTGGTTTTTGGGGCGCAATGGGGAGACGAAGGCAAGGGCAAGATCGTCGACCGCCTGGCGGAAAATATGCAGATCGTCGTGCGAGCGAGCGGCGGTGCCAACGCCGGACATACGATCGTCGCGAATGGTGTCAAACATGTCTTTCATCTCATTCCTTCGGGCATCTTGCACGAGCATGTCACCTGTATCATCGGCAACGGCTGTGTCGTCCACTTGCCGAGCCTGATGGACGAACTGAGCACCTTGCGCGCAAACGGCATCGACCCTCGCGGCAGATTTTTTATCTCCGATCGTGCGCATCTTTTGTTTGAACATCATATCCTCGCGGACAAGATGCAAGAACAGAAGCGTGGCAAGAAAATCGGCACCACCTGCCGCGGTATCGGTCCCGCATACGAAGACAAGGCTTCTCGTCGCGGTATCCGTGCCGGCATGCTCATGAGTAATTTTGAAGCCTTTGCCGAACGGTTGCGCAGTAATATCGAATGGAGGAGTGTGCGGCATGGGTTTGAAATCGATGTCGCTACAGAATTGACCCTCTATCGTGATCTCGTCGATGAATTTGCGGATATCATCATCGATACCACCGACCTCCTGCACGAAGCGTATAACAGCGGCAAGCGCATTATGATCGAAGGTGCGCAAGGCGCCCTGCTCGATATCGACTTCGGGACGTATCCGTATGTGACGAGCAGCAACACCACGACCGCCGGTGCTTCGGTGGGGACCGGTCTGCCGCCAAAATTTATCGACTATAGCCTTGGGGTGATCAAAGCGTACACGACGCGCGTCGGCGAAGGTCCGTTTCCGAGCGAGCTCCATGACCAAACCGGCGAACGTCTCCGCGAACGCGGTCACGAATTCGGCAGTACCACCGGACGTCCACGTCGTTGCGGCTGGTTTGATACCGTAGTGGCACGTCATGCCGCCAAGATCACCGGTGCCGATGGTTGGAATCTGACCAAGCTTGATGTCCTTACCGGTTTTGAAAGCCTCCGGATCGTCACCGATTATCTCCTCGATGGCGAAAAACTGTCGAACTTCCCGGCGGATACTTCGCTCCTCGACAATGTCGAAGTCGAATTTGTCGAAGTACCGGGCTGGAGTGAGAATATCGACGATTGTCGCAATTTTGATGACTTGCCGGCGAATGCCCAGCGCTATTGTCGCGAGATCGAACGCTTGACCAAAGTACCGATCCATTCGATCGGCGTCGGCGCCGACCGCGATGCGCTGATTATGATGTAAAATTTTTTTTATCATGAAAAAGATAAAGGATTACAAAGGGTGTAAATTCTCAATTGAAGTCTTGAAACAGGTTTACGACTCTTTCCTTGATCTCACCAAAGTTGAGGAAGGTGAGAGAGAATACGCAAATACATATATGGTTAAAAATGATGAACTATCTGCGGCGGATACTGGCATCCTGAGCACGGCCGGGCGGAAGCATGG
>CAZYXI010000260.1:0-1861 GCA_964651215.1 uncultured Candidatus Peribacteria bacterium | reverse complement strand
CAAACGGTCATCAGCGTTTTGGGCGTCGATGCGATCGGACCCCCTGCGGAAATGCGACAATCGATCATCACCGAAAGCGAACTCGGTTTTTCGATCGAACTTCCCGGCAACTGGCAGCGCACCGTCAGCGATGATGCCGATCCGATCGTCCGCTATCATCCCGAAAACGAAGATCCGGTCATCACCATCGAATCGTTCGATCAGCGTTCGGAGGGTGGCATCGCCGCACAACAAGAGATGACCAGCGGGATTCCCGTCACCATCTCAGACAAGCAAGGCTGGCGGCTCTTGGTCCCGGGTGGCGGAATCGATGTTTTTGTGCCGCTCAAAGATCAGCGTCGGATCGTGGTCTTTCATCTCATCCCCGGCAAAAACCCCGAACTCGAACGCGCTACCTTTTATGAAATGCTCACCAGTCTCGAATGGCTGACTGCAACCGCATCACCGACCGCCACCGGTTCGCCGACTTCCGAGACGGTCGTCTATTGTGGCGGTGTCGCCAAAAAACTCTGTCCGAGCGGTTATCGTTGCGAACTGATGTCGCTCGAAGAAGGGGCGACCGGTATTTGTGTCGATTCGAGTCTGCCGCCGAGCGATATTTCCGCCAGTCTTTCCGCTTCGCCAAGTCCCGAGACCTCCCCGATACCGGATAGCTCGCCTTCGCCGACCGACTCGCTCACACCTTCGCCGACTTCGAGCGCCGCTCTCCCCGGCGGCTGGGAACAGTATACCAACGAGCGCTTCGAGTATTCTTTTGCCGTACCCGTTGCGTGGTGGTGGCGCCATACGACCCCGGAAGTCGCGACCGCTCTCTCGCGGCTCGAAATCGCCACCGAAGAAGTGACCGGTGACAACAGTATCGCCAAAATCGAGATCTTTCCGGGCAATCGCACTCAGCGCACCGAAGCCGTTGCTCTCGGCAGCATCACGATCTCGCTGCCGCGAGACACCACGACCTATTTCGAAGTCTCCGGTGATGCCGGATATGCTCAGCAGATCCGGACTATCGCCGATTCACTTTCCTCTTTTTAATCTCCCATGAAAAAGCTTCTTTTCGGACTCATCGCCGGTATTTCCGCCGGACTCCTCTTCGCTCCCAAATCAGGCAAAAACCTGCGCAAAGAACTGCGCAAATCGGATTCCAAATTCACCGCGTTCGGACAAGCGCTCCGTGACGCCGCCAAAGATGTCGGCGACGAAGCAAAAGGCGTCCTCAATTCCAAAGACGTCCAAGAAATGATCGCCTCCGGCAAAAAATCCGCCGAAGACTTGCTTGCCCTGCTCGAAACGAAAAGTGAAGAAATGAGCACCAAAGCCCGCAAAGAGCTCGACAGAGTGCTCGGTATCGCCATCGACAAGGCGGAGCATGCGGAAGATACGATCGATCAAACCGCGGAGAATGTGGCGAAAACCACACAAAAAAAGACGACTGCCGCCAAAAAATTGGTCGTCGGCAAAGCGCGTTCTGCGGTCAAAACAGCAAAGAAAAAGCTGCCACCGAAGAAATCTTTACCTAAAACCGCAGGAGGAATCGTTGCTCGTTTTCAAACACCAGTCGGACCGCCTCCGGTTCATCGGCACACTCCATGGAAAAATCGGCAGCATGAAGAGTCGCCGATGTGATCGGCGTCTCATTGCCGGTCACGAGGTCGTACCGATAAAAGCCGGTTTCGGTATTCTTCTCTGTCATGCGGGAAAGAATAAGTGAATTTGCATCGCAGAGTGCCAACCAAGTCGGCTTCGTAAAAAAGGGCAAACGAGTGATCACCTCATCGGAACGGCGATACAGAAAGAGTCGATCCGCTTCGGCGATCGCCAGGTATTCCGCGGAGAGCGGGGCGAATGATACATCTGTGCCGGC
>CAZYXI010000259.1:0-1870 GCA_964651215.1 uncultured Candidatus Peribacteria bacterium | reverse complement strand
TATCGTCGCGAATGATGCACGTTTACAGACTCTTGCCGTTGCCATCGAAGCCGCCGGATTGACCCAAAGCCTCCGTCAGCCGGAACAACGCACCTTGTTTGCTCCGACCGACACCGCTTTTGCCAAGTTTACTCCGGATGTGATCGAGCTCTTGCTGCTTCCCGAAAATCAGGCGCTCCTTTCCAACATCCTGCAGTATCATCTCACTCGACAAAAGCTTCCCGCACGCAATCTTCCCATCGGCTTTCAATACGAAATGCAGAACGGCGCCAAAGTCAGTTTTAGCCAAAGTGATGACGGACTGCGGGTCTTTATCAATAACGCCGAGATCATCGTCACCGATATTGAGGCATCGAATGGTATCATCCACCTGATCGACACCGTGCTCTTGCCGGTCGAAAACTACGAGATCAATGCCTTACTGGGACTCTAATACGACCCAAGAGCGCAAAGAGTATTTTTAATGAGAATTGAAAAAATCATGTTTCTGGTAAAAAATCTCACCACAGAAACGGTTTTTTCATGCAAAAAATAAAGAATTTGCTTAATATATCCACAAAAAGGATAAAATTTGTAAAATATTCGAAATCCGGAATTTCCGATTGATTTTTTCTTTTGGGCGCCTACAATGGTGCCATGTTCTTTCATAGGCGCACCACCAGCCCGGAAGAAAAACAAGACATCGAGTATCTGTTCGTATACGGTACGCTTGGTTTTCCCGAAATCCTTTCCGCCGCCATCGGTCGCAAGGTCACTCTCAAAGATTACAAACCGGCGACGCTCCACGGCTTCAAACGGTATGCTGTCAAAGATGCGCGCTTTCCGGTCATCCGCAAGTCGGAATCAAGCTGGGTCGAAGGCTATTACCTCCATCCCATCACAAAATCCGAACTGATCCGTTTGGACGATTGGGAAGGTGGTCTTTATGTCCGCACTGCCGTCATGATCAGTATCGAAAACGGCGAATCCTTGCGAGCCTGGGTGTATGCCGATCTCCATCACAAGGCGCCGATCCTTCAGCACGACTGGACGCCGGAGACCTTTTTGAATACTTTTCCGGCAGCCTGATATTCTCACGTTCCCAGAAGGAATGCTTTTATTTGGCGGTTTTTTGCTGATGCACAAACAGCGTCTGGGTCGGGAACGCCATCACGATTTCCTCCTTTTCAAACGCCTTGCGGATGCCGAGGTTGATCTCTTGTTGCGTGTCCATATATTCGTTGTATTCGGCGGAAGTGACATAATAGACCACTTCGAAGACCAGGCTAAAATCGCCGAATTGAAAGAAGTGTGCGCGATCGAATTCCGCCAGTTTCGCCTTTTCTACGATTTTTTTGATCATCCCCGGGATCTTCTCGAGTTTTGCTGTTTTCGTCGAATATTCCACGCCAAAACTAAAGACGATGCGGCGTTTTTCCATACGTTTAAAATTCAAGATCCGCGTCGAAGTCAGCTCCTGATTCGAGACGATCAGCTCTTCTCCGCGCAACGATTGGATGCGGGTCGTCTTGAGTCCGATCTTTTTGACCGTACCCATATCGGTCCCGATGATGATAAAATCGCCGATCTGAAACGGCTTGTCCATGTAGATCGAAAAGCTTGAGAACAAGTCGCCGAGAATGTTTTGCGCCGCGAGAGCGATGGCGATACCACCGATTCCGAGCGAAGCGGCGAGTGCGGTGATGTCGAAGCCAAAATTGGACAAGATGAGTAAAATACCGATCGTCCAGACGAGAATACCGGTGACGAGACGCAAGGCATTGAGCATGGTCTGGTCTTTTTTGGTACTCGCTTTAAAAAAGGCGATCTCTACCAAAAGTTGGAACAGCTTCGCCGTTTCAAAAACGATCAAGATGACAAAGAGGGCATC
>CAZYXI010000258.1:0-1878 GCA_964651215.1 uncultured Candidatus Peribacteria bacterium | reverse complement strand
TTTTTATACGACTTGTGGAGTTTTTGCTCTCTCGATTCTATTCGGCTTTCATTCACAGTATTCAGTTTATACAAACCCGTTTCGTCTTGATTCTGATGCTGCATATTGGGTGCAGTCAAATATTCCGAAAAATGCGCTAATTTTTGTTTCTCTGGGGTCAGAGAATTTTGGAAAAGATATCCGGAATTATCTTGGAATGAGTGTATTTTTTACAGAATTCGGTCGCTCGCAAGGTACATTTAATCGTAATTACGCATTCGAATGGGAGTATCGACGCAAGCTTCAGCAGAATCCTCTGCAACATCAAGCAGAATTTGTAAATTATGGTATCGACTACTTTGTGTTTCGGAATTCGGAAGAACGATTCTCTGATCTGCCGATCGTATTTCAGGATGACGAATATGTGATTCTGGCAAACGGAAATTGATTGCCCGATCGACGCAAAAATGCTACACTTGGCGGAATAGAAATTTTTTGATGCCAAAACAAAAAACCGCCATCATCATCGGCGCCGGACCTGCCGGACTGACCGCAGCGTACGAACTCTTGAAGCACTCGGACATCAAGCCGATCGTGCTCGAGATGAGCAACGAGATCGGCGGTATTTCGCGCACGGTCGATTATAAAGGGAATCGGATCGACATCGGCGGACACCGCTTTTTTAGTAAGTCTGACCGCATCATGGATTGGTGGCAGCATATTCTGCCGACCGAAGACCCCAAACATCCCGAACCCCTCAAAAAAAAGCGCATGCTCGTGCGCAGCAGACTCTCGCGGATTTATTTTTTGCGGCGCTTTTTCGATTATCCGGTGACGCTTAGCATCAATACCATCTGCAACCTCGGTTTGTGGCGGATGCTAAAGATCGGCTGGAGCTATTTGGTGATCCGCTGCTGTCCGATCCGCACGGAAAAAAACCTGGAAGATTTTTTTATCAATCGGTTCGGCAAGGAACTCTATCGGACGTTTTTCCGCGATTACACCGAAAAGGTATGGGGCGTAGCGTGCTCCCGCATCAAACCCGAATGGGGGGCGCAACGTATCAAGGGGATTTCGATTTCCAAGATCGTGCGGCATGCCTTTGCCAATCTGGTCTCCCGCAGTGGTGACATTCGCCAAAAGCGTGTCGAAACAAGTCTTATCGATCGCTTTTTGTATCCCAAGTTCGGACCCGGACAGATGTGGGAGGAGGTCGCGCGACAGATCGTGGAGATGGGTGGCGAGATCATCATGGAAACCGAAGCGGTCGAAATTCGGACAAATGGATGCAAGCACATTTCGGCTGTTGTCGGGAGAGATCGTCATACCGGCAAAGAGCATGCGTTTGGCGGTGACTACTTCTTTTCTACCATGCCGATGCGAACACTCCTCGAACGCTGGAAGGAGCCGCTTGATCCCGAAGTGGCGAAGGTGGCGAAAGGGCTCGAATATCGCGATTTCATCACGGTCGGGCTGCTGCTCGACAAACTGAAGATCACGAACAAAGACGGGAAGGCGATCAAAGACAACTGGATCTATATTCAAGAACCGGAGGTCAAAGTCGGACGCTTGCAGATCTTCAACAATTGGAGTCCGTTTTTGAGCAGTGATCCCAAAAAAATCTGGGTGGGGCTTGAATATTTCTGCACCGAAGGCGATGCGCTCTGGTCGCTTACCGACGACAAGATGAAAGAGCTTGCGCAGACCGAACTCGCACAGATCGATATCATCGATCGCGCCGATGTCTGTGATGCGGTCGTCATCAAGACGCCCAAGGCGTATCCGGCATATTTTGGGAGTTATGACCGCATCGATCTTGTGAAAGAGTTTTTGGACAAATTTGAAAACCTCTTTTTGATCGGGCGCAACGGCATGCACAAATATAACAATCAGGACCAT
>CAZYXI010000257.1:0-1885 GCA_964651215.1 uncultured Candidatus Peribacteria bacterium | reverse complement strand
GGATATATTAGCAGTAACAAAGTTGGATATTTTGCCACAACTTGGGGAAACAACTGATATCGTCACGAGATATCAAAATAATCAGTCAGGGCAGGAATATGTTCATTCGATACCACCAATCAGGGGAGCACTTAACGGAAGGGGGGATCGATTTTATGAGAAGATTATTCCGATTACTGAACAAGTCCCGGTGCCCCAAGCTGATATTGCTGGAATCACGGATTTTGCTGATATTCCGCAAGAGTATCATCCATATATTCAAAAAATCATCAAAGGATCAGGGTTTCGTAGTACTCGTGTTGTGCTTGGAACCGGACCTGATAATGATCAGTATTGCGAAGCACAACTCGCCGCCTAACAACTCGGATCCGGGTGCTGCCGATAGATTCCATCGATTTCTCGTAAGATTTCTGCCGAAAGGTCGAGATCGATACTGGCGATGTTGTTTTGGAGTTGCTCCATTGTCGTCGCGCCGATGATGTTTGCCGCCACAAATGGGCGCGAATTGACAAAAGCAAGCGCCATTTGCGCCGGATCAAACCCGTATTTGTCGGCGAGACCGACATACTTTTCGACGGCAGTCTGCGCTTCGAGATGGTTATAACGTTCGGCATTGCGCTCGAACAGTGTAAAGCGCGCGCCCTGCGGCTTCTTTCCATGGAGATATTTGCCACTCAGGACTCCCATCGAAAGCGGAGAATACGCGAGCAGTTCGACATGCTCTCGAAAGGCGTATTCGCTCAAACCGATTTCGTAGGTGCGATTGATGAGTGAGTATTGATTTTGGATCGAGATGATCTTGGGGAAATCCTTTTCCCGCGCCAAACGCAAATATTCCGACACGCCCCAGGGCGTCTCATTCGAAACTCCGATGTGACGCACTTTGCCTTCTGCGACCAGTTCATGCAGTGCCGCAAGCGTTTCTTCGATCGAGACAGAGCCGGTGCCCCGGTCGGTCTCATAACCGCGGATGCCAAAATAATTCGCATCCCGCTCCGGCCAGTGTACTTGGTAGAGATCGAGGTAGTCTGTCTGTAGCCGCTCCAGCGAACCCTCGATCGCCGCACGGATGTTTTCTCGATCAAGATGGAATGGTCCGCTGCGAGTCCGGACAAAGCTGTTGGGACCGGCGACCTTGCTTGCGATGACGAGGTCATCTCGCTTGCCGCGCTTGGTCAGCCAGTTTCCCAAATAGGTTTCCGTTCGCCCCTGTTTGCTTGGATCGGGAGGAACCGGATACATTTCCGCCGTATCGAGAAAATTTACCCCCTGACTGACGGCATATTCGAGCTGCTCGTGCGCATCCGCTTCGGTATTTTGCTGTCCCCAAGTCATGGTACCGAGGCAGATCTTCGAGACTTTTAAATCGGTATCGGCAATCGTGTGATATTTCATAAAGTGAGAAAACGAGCCTGTGATAGTTTACAGATGTTCGCGGAAAAATGCGCTGCTTTGTTGCATAAAATCTTGCCAGCGCGGAATAAATTCGTGCTTTTCATTTTCATAAACGACGAGCTCGACATCTTTTTCCAGCCCTTGTAAGTGTTCGGCGATATCTCGACTCCATTGTGGCGGCGTGCTGTCGTCATTTGTGCCGATAAAGATCAGCACCGGCGCTTTGATCCGCTCGAAGAAATTTTGCGGTGAAATATTTTCCCAAAACTCCGGCACCTCTTCCGGCGAGCCATGCGTGGCATAGATCTCATCCACGACCGCTTGCCGACTGTTTCGCCTTAAAAAATACTGTTCGAGATTCTCGACTGCGTTCGCGCTGACCGGGGCATAGAGCACCGCCGCTTGGACCAGTTCCGGACGCACCACCAACACGTTTTGCGTGATGCCGCCGCCCATGCTGTGTCCGAGCATACCGACTCGTTTCGCATCG
>CAZYXI010000256.1:0-1891 GCA_964651215.1 uncultured Candidatus Peribacteria bacterium | reverse complement strand
CTATAGCCTAAATCAGCTCTTGCCAAAGAAATGATTTTTTATTAGTATTCCGTGGCGCTCGAAACAACGAGATGCGGGTATCGTATAATGGCTATTACATCGCCTTGCCATGGCGAAGATACGGGTTCGATTCCCGTTACCCGCTCCAAGCTACGAGATATGAGTATAGCGAATTTTCGAGCAGGTTGGACGGCAATCCCGCTTCGCGTGGGTTACCCGCTCCAAATCACACTTCATTGATCAATTGAAACCCCTCTAAAAAAGCATCACATAAAAAATCTTCCAATAAACTGAAATCCTCTTTTTGTTGCGCTTTTTGAAGAGCCGAATAGTAGATATGCTTTTGCTCCTGATGAAAAATCGCAGGAGGCAAATTTTGCAAAAGCGCCATCGCATGGATTATCAGTCGACCTATTCTTCCATTTCCATCAGAAAACGGATGTATTTTTTCAAAACGAGCATGAATTTCTGCGATATGCGAGCATGTATCGCTGCTTCCTTTTTTTATATCTTGCGTAATAGCTGTCATAAGTTCGGGCACACGCAGATGATTTGCAGTTGGAATATTGGCTCCCACAATGCGGACTCCATGCTTTCTATAAAAACCGGCGTCATCCCTGATGCCATTCATCAACATTCCGTGGAGACGGAGGATCAGATCTTCATCGATAGTTTTTTGATCTTGCAAATACCGCATCAGATAGCCAAAGGCACCTTGGCGGTTTTTCCCTTCCAAATGTTCTATCAGGTGTTGGCTTGGATATGTTGTATTTAGAAAGAGAATTCCAGCGGTTTCGTTTTCAGAAAGCGTGCTGCCTTCGATACTGTTCGTATTGTATGTGAGCGAAAGAAGAAAAGCATCGTACAGATCATGATGGGTGACTATTTTTTTGATGATGTTTTCTTGCTCCCGTGATTTTTGCATCAAGATTTGTTTTTTCGCATCAAGTTTATTTTTCGGTATCAGTCGTTGCCCCGAATATTCTCCGAAGAGCTCATCGATCCTTTGCTCCGCTTTTTTTCGCGGATGAGACAACCCATGTATCCAACTATTGACCGTTACAAACGATACCCCCAATCTTTGAGCCAATTTCTCTTGAGTCAGTCCGGATAATTGCCGTATGATTTGAAGTTTTTCACTCGTCTTCATGTAATCAATATATCACAAAACTTTATAAAGTTAAAATTATTTTTACATATTTATAAAGTTGTATTTTTCTCGTACATTTCTATTCGGTGTGAAAAAGATGATCATGCCTTTTTCATTTTCCAAAATAGAATTTGGAGATGTAGTCCACAAGCATGCTCGACGTTGTATGCATTCCCGTTTACCGCTCTAAGCTACGCGATATGATCGGATTGAGTTTTTTCAGGAGGGTGAATGTCGACCCCCAAAATGGTTCCCTGGTGCACCAGAAAAAAATATGACAAGTACGAATTTCATGCTATTCTTTTCGCCTTTTTGCCGGTATGCGTTTTGTCTCTTCGATTTTCTCCGCAGTGCTCGATTTTTTCTTTCCGCCAGAGTGCCTCGGATGCGGAGCGGAGGATGCGTGGGTTTGTCCCGAGTGCCTAAGCACGATCCGCTGTGAAGTCGGTCGGCTTTCGTTGCACAAAAAGCCATTCGGACACATCTGGGTGATGGCGGACTATCAGCAGCCACTTGTCCGTCGTGCGATCCGGCGGCTCAAATTTGGCTATTGTCGTGATGTCTTGCGTGATCTGCAGCCGCTTTTCGAGCAATCGTTGCAGCAGATCCGTTTGCCTGTCGGTGCGGTACTGGTGCCGGTGCCACTTCATCGTTTGCGGAAGAACGCGCGCGGATTCAATCAGGCGATGCTTTTTGCCGAACAAGTCGCTTCGGTTTGCAACCTACCGATTTCTCCACTTC
>CAZYXI010000255.1:0-1908 GCA_964651215.1 uncultured Candidatus Peribacteria bacterium | reverse complement strand
GGAACCAAAACCCCGCCATCTTCGTCGGCTATGTCTGCCAATATAGCGGCAACGCTTGGAGATGCGGCTGTGCCGATCAGGCTTGCTCCGCTCCCCGTTGGCAAGTGCAAGCCCTCCAGACACAGACCGGTGGCGGAGGTGGTGGCGGAGGAGGTACTTCCGGACCGCAATGTGATATCCTTGAGCCACCGCCGCAAGCACGCGCCGCCGGTCTTACGAAGCTCGAATTTTGTGATGATTTCAGCAAGCAGTCGCTGTCGCTGACCGACAACTTTGACATCACCGGCGATTACAAATGGACACGCCAACTCTCGTTCGGCTATCAGCCCGAAAGCCCGTCGGCGTTCACTTTCTCGAACGGAGCCCTGCGTATCGCGCCTACGCAAAACGTGCGACAATGGACGATCACTTCCGCGATCGTCCGCAACGGACAGCTGCAGGGGTATTTGCTCGATGGCAGTAATCCGTTTTATACGGAAGTCCGCTGGAAGTACGACAACGAACGCTCGACCAGCACCGGCTTTCCGGCGTTCTGGTCGATGGCATCCTGTCACACGCTCGGGTATCCGGGTCCGTGTCCGAACGGTGAATTTGTCGAACCGGATTTCTTCGAGTTTATCGGCGGCAGAGAAATCACCGCAACACATTTCCACGATAGTGACTACCAGCCGCATCCGGTGACGCGCTGCAATAATAGCACATCCGACGCTATAGACCGTACCGAGTGGCATACCAATGGGGCTTTGGTACAGGCGCCGGCATCGATCACTTACTTCCAAAACAATACGCAGCGCAATCGTCTGTTGCCGGATCAAAACTGTACCTCGCGCCAAGCCACCAGCACGGGCAAAGCGCGTGATGCCCTCAGCCGGATCCCCGATCTGCTCTTTCCGATCCAACTCGGTACCGGATCGACGATGCCGATCGAACTCGATTATGTGACGGTGTGGTCGGCTCCCTGATCGCACCGCACTCTTTATCTCTTTGTGGAGAACATGTGTCGTCCGGCGGTAAAATTTGCAAAAAATATATAAAAAGTATATAATACTATGATTTGTAATTTCAGATCATGAACCCTTCTCTCTTCGGAAGAATCGCGCTCATCACTTTCTTCCTCGGCAGTTTTGTCGCCGGATCGGCGTATATCTTTGTGATCAACGCCTAAATCGGACGGTCGTCGCATGGATCCAGATCCTGCTTATGGACGTGATGAACACCGGATCGTTTGTCGCACTCGTATCGAGATGATCGCTTCAGAAGATTCTTTTGCGGGAACATGGTGCGAACGGCATCATTTTTGCACGCCTTGACGAATGACCTATCAAGCCAAAAACCTCCTGCGGATACTCTTGCTGCTGCTCTTCCTTGTCGGAGTCTTTGGTTGGCTGCTGTACGGCAATCGGGGTTATGTCGTGATCAACAATCTCAAAAGTCCCTATACGCTTGTCGTTCCCGAGTATCGCCAATTTGTCTGCTATGACGACGAATGCCGATTCGCCCTGCCGTTTGGAGAGCGGCAGGTCTGTATTCAGAAAGAAGGCTTTTTTGAAGATTGTGCCCGGTTGACGATCCCGTGGCGCAAACAACTCGAGTATGCTCCGCAATTGCAGCGGATACCGAGCCTTTCGCAGGACAAAGCACCGATCTCCATCGAACCGGACGCTGAGGCGATCGACGCCGATCCGCTTCGCACCGTCACAGCTGACGGCAAAGAGTATTTTTTTCAAGCCGATACCGGTCAACTCCGGCGGGGATCACCGCAAGATGTCCCCTCGAGCAAGCTGATCGCGACTTTTTTTCAGTTGTCGGGTGTTGCGCTCACCGCTCTGGAGAATGACATTATCGTCGCTACCCAAAGCGAGATCTTCTTGGTCGATACCGATCGCTTCAGCCGTCAGCGCATCTATG
>CAZYXI010000254.1:0-1916 GCA_964651215.1 uncultured Candidatus Peribacteria bacterium | reverse complement strand
ATCGCCGACAAAGAGCAACCCGACAGCGGACAGATCGCGATTCCCAAAGACTACCGCATTTGCGGACTTGAGCAGCATCTGCATTTTACCGAAGCGACGATTTTGCAGGAGGCGTGTCTGGGATTACCGATTGAAGCCAAAGACGATATCTGGAAAGCGGAAATGATCCTTTCCGGACTTGGATTTTTGCCAACGGATCTTATGCGTGCACCCGAAGAGTTTTCCGGCGGATACCAGATCCGTGTCAAACTCGCCAAACTGCTCTTGAGCGAACCGGATCTTTTGCTTCTCGACGAACCGACGAATTATCTCGATATTGTCTCACTGCGTTGGTTGGAACGATTTTTGCAGAAATGGAGCGGCGAGTTTCTCCTTGTCACGCATGATCGGAGTTTTATGGATGCGGTTACGACTCACACGATGATGATCCATCGCCAAAAGATCAAAAAAATCCGCGGGAGTGTCGGTGATATGCTCGCGCAGATCGCCCAAGAAGAACAAGTCTACGAGCAGACCCGGATCGCGGCGGAAAAGAAAAAGGCAAAATCGGAGCAGTTTATCCGCCAATTCCGCGCCGGTGCGCGTTCCGCCGGTTTGGTGCAGTCGCGTATCAAAATGCTTTCCAAGCTCGAAACCGGTGAGGCGCTCGAAAAGATCCCCGAAATCCGCTTTCATTTTGAAGATATCCCCTATTATGGTGGGGTGATGCTTTCTGCGCATAGCCTTGGGTATTGGTACGACTCGCACCTGCCACTTATCAACAAGCTTGACCTTTCGATCTATCCGGGCGACCGTATCGGGATCATCGGGCGGAATGGCGCCGGCAAAACAACGCTTCTCCGCTTGCTGGCAGACAAAATCCAGCCGCTCAGCGGCACGATCAAGCGCAAAGGCAATGTCGAGTGGGGGCTGTTTGAACAGACGAATATCCAGACGCTCAATCCAAACAAGACGATCGTCGAAGAGCTGCTCGAGAGCAATGCCGCGACTTCGGAGCAACAGATCCGCAATCTCTGTGCGGCGCTGCTGTTTCGGGGAGACGAAGTCTTCAAGCCGATTTCCGTTTTGTCCGGTGGCGAAAAAAGTCGTGTCAGCCTTGGCAAACTGATGCTGAGCCCCACGCATCTTCTCTTTTTGGATGAGCCGACCAATCATCTCGACATGGAATCGTGCGATGCCCTTTGCAAAGCGTTGGAAGATTTTGGCGGCGCCGTGGTGTTTGTCTCGCACAATGAAGACCTCCTTTCACGCTTGGCGAACAAGCTTGTTGTCTTTGATGGCGAACAAGTCAAGACATACGAGTTGCCCTATCAAACCTTTTTGGAAGAAATCGGTTGGCAAAGTGAAGCCGAAGAAAAGCTTTCGGCAAAGCAAACAGTAAGTCCGACGACGAAAAAGATCGATCATCAATCACGGAAGGAAATGCAAAAACGTTTACGCTTCGTCGAAAAGCAGATCAGCAGACTCGAAAACAAACTCGAAGAGCTTGAGAGCGAAAACGAAACCAATACTCTCGAACTTCAAAAAGTCGCACTCGAAAACGATCATGTCCGCATGGCAAAATTCGGCGACAAAGCGAGTGAATTGACCGACATGATCAATGCGGCGTATCGCGAGCTGGGCGAGTTTTTGGATGAGCAGCAGAGGCTGCAAAGCGAGATGGAGGATTAATGCGGAATCGACAAATTCCGTCTTTGCGAGCGAAGCGAAGCAATCCAAAAAAACAGTATATAAATCGTGTATATGCCTATGTCTGGATTGCTGCGGTCGTTCGTACCTCACTCCCTCGCAACGACGCTACGCGTTTTTGGCACATTGAAAAAAAGGATGCTTGCTTACAACTTACAACTTGAAACTGGATCTTAACGTTTCCTCCATTGCGGAGCGCGACGAGCACGTTTGAGGCCCGGTTTTTT
>CAZYXI010000253.1:0-1921 GCA_964651215.1 uncultured Candidatus Peribacteria bacterium | reverse complement strand
AAGAAGATCAGGAGAGAAGACAATGGTGATCTGATGTTTTTGAGCATTGATTCATTCTTTATGAGTGTGAAGATTCCCGATTTCCCTCCGGAAGACAACCTATCTCGGGAATGAAGACCCCTGCTCCCCCTCCGAAATCACACCTTTTGCAGGGGTGACGGAAGAGTGTGGGGAATGTCGAGGCATATGAAGAGAATGATTCCCTGTGCACTTTTACACAAGAAAAATTTGTAATCTGTCATTTGTCATTTGAAATTTATAGCTATAGATTATGTAGAGGGCGTATAGCAATACGCCCCTACCTTTCTCGTTCCATGAATCTTGAATCCTGAATCTTGATTCTTATTGACTGATACCTGCCTCTTATTTCAGCTACCATTAAGATTCCCGACTCCACCCGAAAAACACCTGCATCGGGAATGACGGGTTTTGAGGTCTAATACCTATATCTGCTTTCTACTAGAGTCCGATCAGTCGCAGATAAAACGCCACGATCACTTCGCCCCACAAGAGCGCGATCAGCATACCGAGCGCCAAAAACGGACCGAGTGGGATCATCGATTTGCTGTTTTTGGCGGTAAAGAGCAGCAGCGGGATCGAAAGCACCGCACCGATCGCATAGCCGATCAAAACGGCGAGGATTCCGACCCACGGACCAAGAGCCAACCCCATGATCACCGCGATCCGAAAATCCCCTCCTCCGACCCAACCCGCCTCCTCTTCTTCGGCTTGATCACTATCGTCACTGATAAGTTGTTCAAATTTTTTGTGCAAGAAGACAACGGAAAGCAGTAACCACGTCGGCAAAACAATGAGTGCGAGGATGCTGTTTTTGAGCGGGAGAAACGAACGCTGCAAAAAACTATTGATGATCCCCGGGAGGATCACCTGGATCGCGAAAAAGAGAAAGACGACCGCCGCACCCAAGAGAGCCTCAAAAACAGTCGGAATCGTATCGGCAATCGGATAGACGAAGGTGTGGATCAGCGCCACAACGACCAAAAAACGGATCGTCGGCAACGACACCTGATCGGGAATATCCATGTAGCGCAGATCGGACAGTACGAGAATGCCAAGGACAAAGACGATCACCAATCGCCAAAGCAGGAGAAAGGGTTCATCAAAGGGCGTAAAATATCCCACCAGGGCGAAGAGCATGGCAAAAAAAAGCTCTGCAAGCGGATATTGCCACGAGATCGGCTTGCTGCAGACGGAGCATTTGCCTCGCAGCATAAGCCACGAAAACAAGGGAATATTTTCGATCCACTTCAGTTGATGTTTGCATTTGGGGCATTCGCTCCTCCCCCACAAGATGCCTTTTTTGTGTGCGTACAAGCGCAACGAAATGACATTGCCAAAACTGCCGAAAAACAGACCGATGACAAAGAGTGCGATGCTGAGTGCGGTATTCATCGGTTGCGAAAAATCTGATCGATGCGGTCCGGTGGTGCGAGGAGCGCATCGGCAAGGACGATCGCCACCATCGCTTCGGCAACGGGAACAAATCTTGGAGCAATACACGGATCGTGTCTGCCTCCGACGCTGTGCTCGATCTCTTTGCCGTCTGCGGTTTTCATCCGTTGAAGTTGAGCAATGGTCGGCGGCGGCTTGATGGCGATGCGGATGCGGATCTCGTCTCCGGTCGTAATGCCGCCCGAGATACCTTCCTTTTTTTGATTCTGCTCGCTCGCCAGCCGCGAAACCACCTTGATCCCTTCGCCGTATTCAAAACTGCGTGTCGTGCCGATCGACAGAAGCGCTGCTGCAAGTTGCGCTCCGATCTTGCGAAAGACGGGAGCACCGACCATTCGCGGCGGATCGGTGATGATGATTTCGACCATGGCGCCCAAGGCATCATGTTCGGCTCGCGTCTGGATAATGAGTTCTTCCATTTGCTTGGCGGCATCCGCATCACCGCAAC
>CAZYXI010000252.1:0-1978 GCA_964651215.1 uncultured Candidatus Peribacteria bacterium | reverse complement strand
GCCTTCCCCGGCATCCCACGGAATATCGACGACGATTCCCACAGCTGTTTCGACATTGTCTTCGAGCATGATCGGAGTCGTGAACACCAGCTGTCTGTCCGCAGCATCGACCGGTCCGGCGATGACCGTCCCGGAAGAATCTTGCAAGGTAACCCCTTTCAAAAACCGATCCGCGAGCGAACCATCGACATCAAGCACAAGTCGTTCGATCACGGCATCATTGCCGACCGCTTTCAGATTCAAGGTTGCAAAGGCGGATCGATCGGCGATGGAAAAATATGTCTGATAATCCGGTTCTTCCGCAAATTCCGCCGTGACGAATGCCGCGGCATCGGGATCGGCGATTGTCAGTGGGGCGATACTCATCGGAAAGGTATCGGCGACATCGCGGACTTCATAGTCTTGTTCCTTCACAAAGATCGAATCGGTACTCAGCAGGCGAAAGCCGAGTGTTTTGCCGATATCGGCGGCGACACTCATTTCGAGTACGATATCGAGCGTCACCGGACTGTCGTCGCGCACGATGATCCCGTTGTTCGCCGGAAAAATGATGCTTTTCGTCTGTACGCTGCCGGTGGCGACCAAGGCACCGAATTGGTTGTGCAAAAAAGCGCGTCGGATGTTTTTGGTGTCCGCAGTTCCGGTTACTTCGAGCGCAATCCGCTCCACCTCCATTTTCCCCCCTTCGGATTCGAGCAGGATCGTTCCGACGGTTGCTGATTCTCCCTCATAGAGCATCGTTCCCAGTTCCGGATCTTTTTCTAAAGTAACGGTCAAGGTTTTGTATTCGGTCGCCCCCACCTTCGTGATGGAATAAAAAATGGAGACAACAAGCAGGGTCACAAGCGCAAGCGAAAGCAGACCGGACATGATGGAAGCGAATGGTAATGATTTCATATTGAAGAAAGAGCGAAGCGAGTCTACGAGATTCTTTTGGTTTTTGCAATCTATACCTTAATTTTTTGGAAAAACAAATCTCCGTGCCGTAAAATCAACGATCTTATCGTTTTTTACCTCGATACCGACTTGCCGGAGTCGGCGGATCTTTTCCGTTTTGCCAAGGGCATAGCCGCCGACTTTGCCGTCACTTTTGACTACACGGAAACAAGGATGGCGTTCGGGTAACGGATTCTTGTTGAGCAGATTGCCGGCGGCACGCGCAGCCTTGGGCGAACCGAGGGCTTTCGCGAGTTCGGCATAGGTCGTGACCTTGTCTGTCGGAATCCGGTCGAGACAATTCTGCAAACGCGCAATGGTGAAGCTTGAGTGATGTCGCATAGACCGAAAAAGAATCTTCCGACCAAAAATATTTCATGA
Organism: uncultured Candidatus Peribacteria bacterium; assembly: GCA_964651215.1. Taxonomy (GTDB): domain Bacteria; phylum Patescibacteriota; class Gracilibacteria; order CAIRYL01; genus JBGSOV01. The sequence goes on along the minus strand of CAZYXI010000252.1, from coordinate 661 downwards.
TTGAAATATTATTACAAGTCGCTATGATAGCTTTGACTCTGTTACAAAAAGTGCAAGAAATAGATGATTTTTTGGCGGCACACGAGATTCCGTTTGTAAAGCGCGAGCATCCGGCGGTATTTACCGTTGAAGAAGCGCGCAAAGTCAATGTCGGCATTCCGGGTGGTCATGTCAAAAACCTCTTTTTGCGGAACAAAGACAAGACGCGCTACTACCTTCTCGTTGTCGACGAAGACAAAAACGTCGATCTGACTCAGCTTTCAAAAGACCTCGGAGAAACAAAACTCAGTTTCGGCGCTCCGGAAGTATTGAAGGAGATTCTGAACGTTTCCCCCGGTTCGGTCTCACCACTCGGGCTCATTTTCGACACCGACAAACAACTGTCGGTCTTGATCGACCACGATCTCTGGAATTATCAGACGCTCCACTTTCATCCCAATCTGAATACCGCGACCTACGAGATCGATGTCGAATGCTTTCGCAAGTTTTTGGGTGCTTGCGGCAACCCTGTTTTATCGCTTCCTATTCCGCAGCGCGGATGAAGATCGTCAGTTGGAACGTCAATGGAATCCGCGCAATCGAACGCAAAGGTGAACTTGATGTTTTTTTACAAAGATACGATCCGGATATTTTGTTTTTGCAAGAAATCAAAGCAACGCAT
>CAZYXI010000251.1:0-1984 GCA_964651215.1 uncultured Candidatus Peribacteria bacterium | reverse complement strand
TGGCACCGGAAGAGGCGAACAGAGCGATGAGCAGCGCGATCAAAAGCGCTTGTCGGTAGACCGGCGACAACTCCGCCGGATCGATGATGGTCGAAGCATGCTTTTCTACCGCAACGATCACGTTTCCGATCAAAACGAGGGAAATCGCATCGCCGACCGCAAGCGCGTCTGCCAAAAATTCTGCGGACAATTCTTCATCAAGCGGATATTCGATCACCTCACCCGTATTCGTCTCTGCGAGGATACTGTTGTCCTCGATGCCCAAAAAGCGCAGATTTTCAAGCCTCCGTTCGCTTTCTGTATAGTGCGGTCCGTATGGTACCGGATAGCGTGACCGGACTCCTTTCTGAAGCCTTGTTTTCGGTTTTTTCGCCTTGGGGACGATGGGGGGCATGTCGTGCCAATAGAGCTGCCCGCTTTTTGCAGATTTCCATGCCAGTTCATCAAGGACATCGCCATTGTTCGCGATAACTCGGATCATACCGTTTTTGTTGGCGAGAGTGGGAATCTGTTTTGCAACAAAGACCCTTTTTTGTCCGGCGCCGAAATAAGTATCTGGAATACGGATTTCCTTTTTGCCATTTGAGAGTGTCGCTTTTTTGAGCCAGCCGGCGGCATCTGTCGGGTTTTCGAGGATCACATATTCGCGTTTGCTGTCTGCTCCGTCCGGGTTCGGCAACACGCGATGGATCTGTATTTGCTTCAGCCATTCCGCTTGCGGATTGGTCTCGACCGCAATGGTTTTGAGTTCCTTTAGCGCCAAAAACCGGTTCTTCTCCTGTTCGATCAACATATCCAGACGATGTTCGCCGGGCTCGATATCGGGCGTGATATCAAGTGCAAAATGCCCTTCGGCATCAGCGGAAATGTCAAAAACATGTTGTTTGGAATGGAGGACGATCTTTCCTTTCGCAAACGGAAGTGTCTTGCCGCGGATCTTCAATCCGTCCCGATCGGTGGTGACATCGATGTGTGAATTATCACGTAGATGCGCATAATACAGGCGCTCGGCGATCGGGTTGGCGATGTCGGAACTGTGCGGATCGAGCTCGAGATCGCGCTCCACCAGATCGGGAATGCCGTCTCGGTCAGTGTCGCGCCAGCGGTTTTCATCCATGACGATATTCTTTTCTCCCGGTGTCGGAAGCTGTGACCATTCAAATCCCGTTTCGCTCCAAACATAACTCTTGCCCGAACTTGCTGTTGGAATCGAAACGATCTGATGGGTGAGCTGTTGCGGATCGACTAAGGAGAGCTGTAGATCGCTGTTGCGGAGGGTGTACTCCGTATAGACTTCCCGCTCGTGCCGACGCAGATCTTCTAGCGGAACCGGTAGCGCCTCGTCTCCGACCTGAAGGATGTATCCGCCTCTTTCGCACTTTTCGTGTTGGCAGGATACTTCGACGAATTCGTTGCCGCTGTCCGTACCGTCGGGGTTGGCGAGGACTTCGGTGATTTTGAGTCCGGTTTCCCCCTCGCTCGTTTCGTTCCAATCATTGTGCCAAGTCGCTGCGGTGTTTCCCCAGTGATCCCGCAGCTCGACCGGCGACCCGGCGGCGGCGATCGGCAGAGTGAGAAAATATGTCTGCCGGTGATAAAGGTGGATATCGGGAAGAGAGAGCAGCAATCCGTCACCGTTGTAGATCCCGAATGCGGCGAGCTTGACGGCGGAACCGCTCTGATTGGTGATGCCGAGCAAAAAAGCTTCATTTCCGATCGGAACAGCTGAGTTGATGCGTAGATCGACATCCGCCGCACTCCGTGGCGGCAATGGATTCGGCTTGCCGGGACTGGGCGTGTCATGTGCAAAAAAATCCAGTTGCGCGAATCCCGACCCGTTATTTCCTCGAACCAACGCCTTGCCTTTGCCGATTCTGCCGGAATCAAAACAATACATTTCCGTCAGCGGCCTGTTGGCACTCAAGACGCCTTGTTTGATAAGGAGTACCACATCTTCTTCCTCCCCCGGCGAAAACTTGCCGTT
>CAZYXI010000250.1:0-1985 GCA_964651215.1 uncultured Candidatus Peribacteria bacterium | reverse complement strand
CGCAGATCGCGATTGTTGATGCCGATAAGTGTTGCATCGGTCTGGAGCACTTTTTCTAAATCGGAATCATCAGCGATCTCGACAAGCGCTTCCATGTGGTATTTGCGGCCTTCATCCAAAAGCGATTGGATTTCGTGCGCTTGCAAGATCTGGGCGATCAAGAGAAAGCTGTCTGCTCCGTGTGCTCGCGCCAAGCGGATCTGTTTTGGCGAGAGGATAAAATCTTTGCAAAGCAGTGGTGCTGATTTCGTATTCGCTTGGGCGATGCGCAGATTCTCAAATCCACCCTGGAAAAACTTGGCATCCGTCAAAACCGAAATCGCACTCGCGCCGCCGGTTTCGAATTGACAGGCGATCTGTCCGATATCGGCATCCGCAGGCAGGATGCGTCCTTTGACCGGAGATGCCGGTTTGATCTCGGCGATCAGATTGGGAAGATCGGAAACCGCAGAAACAGCCGCGGCGAAATCGCGCTCCGCAGGCGGCAGATCACCGCTTATTTCGGGTAAAGCGGGAATTTCGACTTCCCGTTTGTACGCCGCAATGTCAGCCAGAATATCAGTCATCTGTGTAACTCTCCCCCTGGACAGGGGGAGCTGGAGGGGGTAGAAACGGAGCGATATTTTTGACGAAGGTCATGGTGTCGATTATGCAAATTGCTGCGTTGCTGCTTTTACTTCTTCGAGCTTTGCGAGAGCCTTGCCGCTGCGAATGATCTCTTCCGCTTCTTTCGCCGCTGCTGCAAGCGAAATCTCCGGATCGACCAATTTGAAAGCGAGTGCGGCATTGGCTGTGACCAAGCGCGAATGCGGTGAGGCGATCTCTTCACCCGAAAGGATCCTTAGGGCGATCGCGGCGTTCTCTTCGGTGCCTCCTCCGGCGATTGCGGCATAATCGACCGCTTCGTAGCCAAAGTCTTGCGGAGTAACAACAAAAGGCTCACCGGCAAGCGAATATATTGACGATTCTCCGGCAAGGGAGACTTCGTCGAGTCCGCCGTGCCCGACCACCACAAACACCTCTTCGCGTCCGATCTGTCTGCATGCTTCCAAGATCAACCGCGCGTTGCGATCGGTGGAAGTACCGATCAGCTGACGGCGGGGATTTAGCGGTGACAGGAGCGGTCCCAACAGATTGAACATCGTCGGCGTCCCCATCGCCTTGCGCGCCAGACCAAACGCCCCCATTTGCGGGAAACATTTCGGTGCAAAAAAGAACGCGATCCCCAGTTGCTCAAAGACTGCTGTTGACTGCTCGCAGGTGAGATCGATGGTGACACCCAGTTTTTCGAGCAGATCAAAACTGCCGCACCTGCCGCTGGCGGCGCGATTGCCATGCTTGGCGATTTTGACTCCGGCAGCTGCCAAGACAAATGCAGAGAGTGTACTCGTGTTGATACGCGCCAGTCCACTGCCGCCGGTACCGCAGACATCGATCGCATCGGTCGGAGCAATGTCGGTTTGGAGAGCCATAACGGCAAACGCGAGTTCGTTGCCCGTAACACCCTTGGAATTCATAAGCGAGAGTACTTCGATTTTTTTTGCTTCGGTCAATTCGCCGGCGATCGCCGCCTGCAAAAAGTACCGCATTTCTTCCTCCGTAAGATCGATATGGTCTGCAAGTCGGTTTTTGATGTGGTCGATCATGAAACAAAAATATCCCTTGCACTATGCATCAGCAAGACAAAAAGTGCAAATAGAAGTCATGAAGGACAATTGCCTTTTAACTTTTCTAAAAACTGAGTAAGCGCAGCCTTCGGATTTTCTCTATTTGTTGCAAGTTCTTGCAGAAACGAAGAGTCAGAATTCGCAGAAGAAATACTGCAAGCTCCACCTGCATGGAATTCTCTTGAAAATGTATAAATAACGTTCGCCGGAAGTTGATTTGCTTGCATATCGCAATTCGTAAAAACTTTAATAGCATCCGGAGCTTTAGTATCCGGTAAAGAACTTTTCCAAATGTAACTTTGATTATCAGTGTAATCT
>CAZYXI010000249.1:0-1997 GCA_964651215.1 uncultured Candidatus Peribacteria bacterium | reverse complement strand
AGTTTGAAAATTCATCATTCTTAATTCGTCATTTTAAATTCTTCATCAATCACATGCCAACCGTAGCCATCATCGGCAGACCGAATGCCGGCAAATCCACTTTGTTCAATGCCTTGCTCGGCGAACGCCGCGCGATCGAATCTGATACGCCGGGTACGACACGCGATCGTGTTTTTGGCACGGTCAAGGGCGAACGATACGATTTTCTCTTGGTCGATACCGGTGGTCTCACCACCGAAGTGAGTGATGATATCGAACAGAACATGCGTGCTCAAGCGGAAGAATCGATCGCCGGCGCGGATGTGATCTATTTTTGCATCGATATCCGCGAGCCGCTCACCGCCGAAGAAGAGACCATCGCCGAGATTTTGCGGAAGAAAAAGCCAAAAAACATTCCCGTCTTTGTCATCGCCACCAAAGCAGAAAAGCCGAGTGCAGAAGAGAGCGCCGGTGATCTTTATGGATTGGGAGTCAGTGATCGGGACATCTTTTTTGTCTCCGCCAAGGAGCACAAAGGGCTTTTTGAACTGCTCGAAGCGACGGAGGCGGAATTTGAGCGGCGCAGTTTTCCGATCAAAAACAGCCAAGAAGGAGAGGAAGAAAACAAGATCACGCGCATCGCACTCGTCGGCAGACCGAATGCCGGCAAGTCGACCTTGCTCAATACTTTGTCCGGCAAAGACATCAGTATCGTCTCCGAAAAAGCCGGTACGACACGCGACAATATCGACAGTATCGTCCGCTTTGAAAAGGAAGAATATCTCCTGATCGATACTGCCGGCATCCGCAAAAAATCCCGCATGAACGAGGAGCAGATCGAACGTTTTTCGCGACTCCGTACTCTGAGTGCCCTCAATCGTGCCGATATCGCCATATTGTTGATCGACGCGCGCGAGGGCATCAGTCATCAAGACCAAACCCTTGCCGATGCGATCGTCGAAGCCGGTTGCGGAGTGATGGTGGTTTTTAGTAAATGGGATCTTGTGCGCGAGCAAGGGCGCAGCGAAGTGGAATCCGAACAAGAATCCAAAGCTCTCATGCGACCGGATGCGATGGACGACGAGGAAGAGCTCGAGAAAAAGATCAGCAAAAACGTCTCGAGCCTGCGTTCGTACCTCCTTCGCCAAGCCCAGAGCAAACTGCCTTTTCTCAACTGGGCTCCGGTGCTTTTTTTGTCCGCGATCGAAAAACGCGGGATTCACGATATTTTCAAAACCGTGCGCGAGATCATGCACGAGCGCCAACGATCGATCAAGACTTCAGAACTGAACGATTTTTTGGAGCACGCGCTCAATCTGCATCCGCCCGCCAGCCGCGGCAAGATCCAGTTAAAAGTGAAATATGTGACACAAACCGGCACCAATCCGCCGGTATTCAGCTTTTTTGTAAACGACCCCGACGCGGTGCACTTTAGCTTTCGCCGCTTTTTGGAAAACCGCCTGCGCGAGGTGTATGGATTTTGGGGCACGCCGATCAGGCTCGATATGCGGGCAAAGGGGGGAGGAAGACGAGGGAAACAATAATTCATAATTTCTGCATATCATACAAAAATCATTTTTTCAGGCAAAAAAATGACAAGAAATGAGCTATTACAATTTTTGGCTAAAAGAATACTTGGAATACAAAAAGGCACACCGGTTCTCATCGGAATTGATGGAGTTGACGCATCTGGCAAAACAACTTTGGCAGATCAACTGGGAGAATATTTGAGCGGTTCATGTCGTGATATCATAAGAGTTTCCATCGATGGATTTCATAATCCTGCAAAAGTGAGATACCAAAAGGGGAAAGATTCTCCAGAAGGATATTACTATCACTCGTTTAATCATGAAGCGATTGCCAAAGTATTGCTTGACCCATTGAGTGCTGGAAGGCTCGAATATAAATCAGCTATCTTTGATTATCGCACTGATTCAGAAGTTGTTTTGCCAGCTCAAAAAGCGACGAATGATTCAATACTTTTAATGGAGGGAATCTTTTTATTTAGACCTGAACTT
>CAZYXI010000248.1:0-2001 GCA_964651215.1 uncultured Candidatus Peribacteria bacterium | reverse complement strand
TCTATCTCAAAAGAGCGATGGCCCAACACCATCGCCCGCGCGGCCACATCATAACGGCAATACGCGCTTTGCATGACTCACCAATGCGGTCGTTTGAGACTCTTTATGACATCGTGTGGGCGATGATTGTCACTTTCAACAGCGTGTCAATTTTGGGCGGGGGTCCAACCAATACCGAGGACCCCGCACCGTTGTAGGATCTTGAGCATGAAGTAATTGATGTTGCGGTAGCCGTAGGCCATTGCCTTGATGACCGAGATCTTGCGGTTGATGCCCTCGCTGATCGCGGAGCTTCGTCCCGTACGAATGATGTTCAGTAGGATGCCGGTGTTACGTTTGATGTATTCAGCAAACTCCGTCATCGCTTTGAGATTGCTCTTGAAGGCTTCAACAATCCACTTGATCAAAAAGTCTTCAGCCTCTTTGACTTCGCTCGGCAGGAAGTCAAAGAAGGCGTAGAAGGACTCCTTGTGAAGGTACGCTAGGTAAAGCGGCTCATTGATCTTGGCAAGCTCCTGGAGGCTTTTCAGATTCTTCTCGCTCTGATTTTCCTGCTTGTACCGTAGCACCCAGTTGAGTCTGAAGATGGCCTTGCGCTTGGTTATCGGGAGCACTGATCCGACCGAGAGTTCCTTTCGGCACTCATCCATTGTTTCATTGAGCTTTTTGACTACGTGAAATGGATCGGCCACTTCGATAGCGTGCGGGATGTATTCCTTGCAGCTCAATGCGTAGGGCATATGGAGGTCCTTTGCGACCGTCTTGATCTTCTTGCAGCGTTCGACTCCGAGGATGCGAAAGAACTGATCCAAGGATTCCTTTCTGTTCCCCTCTGACACCCAAATCACCTTGCCAATATCCGTATCGGTGACGATCGTCACATAGCTGTGACCCTTTAAAAAGCTCTTCTCATCGACCGAGATATTAATGGGATCACCGATCACGGTCTGCTGAAGCAGCCGCGCCAACACGTCATGATCGATTTTGTAGACGATCGAGTAATCGAGGTTGAAGATGCGAGCCACGTCGGCGACGGTGAACATCTTCGTACAAAGCGTCTGTTCGATGTAATCGACAAATCGCTGCGTGAGCCGGTGTTGTTGCGCCCGAAACGACAGCTTCTCAACGCGCACGTTCATCGAGCAGGAGCACAAAATCCGCGCCCGATGAACCATCCAAACACAGCGTCGAAAACCATACGGCTGATCCTCAAGTTTGATCCACTTTTTGTCGTGGCAGGCACTCAGCTTTGCTCCACAGCGAGGGCACTCGTACTCGGCGTTCTCTTTGTGAGCGATCCGCCAGACAATCTCGCTGTCGCGGACCTGACAATCGACGACCTCAAAGTTTGTGCCTTGCAGATCGCAGAGACGTGCGAGTATATTTTCAGCGCCGACCATGGTGCTTCTCCTTGTTGTTTTTGTCTTCGTAAACAAAACGATATCAAGGATTTACGGAGCATCAAGGTCGGCATCTTTTTGCCGCTGACATTTCTCGGTCGACACCAAAATAAACAAAATCACAACTAAAAAGAGAGCTAGACCAGCGGAATTCTTAGATCCCACTCGATTTCACAAAGAATCTAACGAATTCTTATACCCCTGCGGAGCACGTCACTCCCGCACAGAAGATCGTCACCGATCCCGCCACGTTTTGTTCTGTGCCCCTCGCACATAGTTCAGGAATTTTGATCAGTCCTTACGGCGACTTCGCCGGGAATCGCTGCGGTTTTGAATGCCGATCCTCCCCTGGCCTCTCAATTGCTCATGTCCTCGAATCGTACCGGGCCGGCAAGAATTCCGAGGTGGAGTTCCCAAAAAATTGGAACGGTACCAGAAATTGAGGAGAAAAAATGCTACAACAAATATTCAAATACAAATTGATACCATACACCCTGTTCGCGGCTATAATTTCCCAGAGCGCTATCTCGCACGGTGTCTTTCGAATAGATGTTCCTGGAGATCAACAAGTCAACGGCCGACCGGGAGTTCCGATTTATTG
>CAZYXI010000247.1:0-2049 GCA_964651215.1 uncultured Candidatus Peribacteria bacterium | reverse complement strand
AATTGAAAGGATTTTAGAAGATACAGCATTTTTAGTATCAGAAGCTGCGAAATTTGAAGAAAAAGTCCGTATGAATAGAGGCACAGCAGCGCCTGGAGATGAAATTACACAACTTAACATTAATGGTGTTGCATTCTCTCCAGATAATTACGATCAAGGATATATGGGAACAACAGGAGATCGTGCTCAAATTGATAGATTGAATGGCACTAACCTTGCATTCCTTCAGACGGCAGGAAGAAGCTTTGATAAATATAATCCTACAGAGACAATTGGTCGTTAATTTTATTTTCGTAGTCAAATCACCCATAAGGTCACTCTCGCCTTGTGGGTGATTTTTCAGTAGTATGCGACCATGACATTCTCTTGGCAAAATCTGGCGGCACAAGGACCCATCGTTGCGCTCTCGCCGATGGACGGCTACACCGATTCCGCCTATCGCCAGGTGGCAAAGATCGTCGAACCGCGCTGCGTCGTCTTTTGCGAATTCGTCTCTGCGGACGGGCTCAGCCGCGCACCGAAAAAGATGGAACGCATCGTCCAATTCGACCCGCAAGTAGAACGACCGTACATCGTGCAGATGTTTGGCAAAAATCCCGCCGCGTTCGCCGAAGCGGCGAAGTTTTTGCAAGATTTTGGCGTGGACGGTATCGACATCAATTATGGCTGTCCGGCAAAAAAAGTCGTCGGCAGCGGACACGGGAGCGATTTGATCCGCAATCCGTGTTTGGCGGCGGATATCGTCGCAGCGGTCAAACAAGCGGTTTCGATTCCCGTCAGCACCAAAACCCGTCTCGGCTGGGAAAGCCCCGAAACCTTGATCGGGTTTATCGGCGAGCTGCTTGCCGCCGGTTCAGACATGATCACCATCCACGGCAGGACGGTCAAACAGCAATACACCGGTTTTGCCGATTGGCAGCCGATCTACGAGCTCAAAAAAGCGTATCCGCATGCGGTGATCCTTGGCAATGGCGATATCAAAAGCGGTGCAGATGCCAGAGAAAAAATCGGAAATCTGAACGGCGTGATGATCGGCCGCGGCAGTTTTGGCAATCCGTGGATCATGCGCGAAGCGTATGCCGCTTTGCATGGCGAAGAATTTATTCCACCGACCGCGGAAGAAAAGGGCGAGATCATCCGCAAACATGCCGAACTCCTCATCAAGACCAAAGGACAGCGCCGCGCCATGCTCGAATTTCGCAAGCATCTCCTCAGTTTTACACGCGGCTTTGCCGGCGCACGCGAACTGCGCGGACAGATGACCAGCATCGAAAGCATGGGCGATGTCGAAGCGGTGATAGCGCAGATCGTACAAGGGAATCAGCATGGACTTGAGCATTGATAATGATATGGATGCGCTTTGGATCAGAAGAAATCCTTCCGGGAATCAAGCACACAACCTGTCTTTGCAATGAGCGGAATGAGCGTCAGCAATACAGGAGAAGGAAAAAAGCAGTTGTACGAAAATTGCACAGCAGTGACGCGGCGTTCCGGAAAAAACAACAAACCGAAACATTTTATATGTGTCTCTTCTTCCCTTTTTATTCCGAACAGACAGACTGGATTGTTGCATTGTCACGAGTGCTCTGGACTTTTCGCAAAGACGGATTTTCGTTCGAGTGCAAATAATCCTTGCAGAGATGAAATGATAAACTTCAGATCGGCAAAAACAACTTGACTCGGATTTTGTATTTTGGAATCATCTTTTGGCGTATAAAATCACCGCTTCGCCAGAGAATTTCTTGTGTTGATGCATGGCAAAACGATCTGAACCGTTCTCGTTTTTTTCAGACACATCATGCCAAAATCGACCAAGCAAGATATCAAATTGCCTTTCGACCCGACCAAGATCGTGCGCGACAGGTATTTTTTTACCGAACGCGATGAAGACATCCCCTTGCCCGATCTGATCGGAGTGCAAAAGCAGTCTTTTGAATGGTTTATCCAAGATGGTATTAAGGAGATCTTCGAAGAGATTTCGCCGATCACCGACTTTTCCGGCAAAAAGATGGAGCTCCATTTTTTGAGCCACCGTTTTGAAAAACCAAA
>CAZYXI010000246.1:0-2065 GCA_964651215.1 uncultured Candidatus Peribacteria bacterium | reverse complement strand
GAGACCGAACCGGGGACGACGCGTTCGCGATCGAGCGCGGTCGTAAACGGTACAAACCACTCGGAGGTCTCGACGGCATCGATGGTCAATTCGTGGACTTTTGCCGTGATTTTGGCGGCATCGCGATAATTGATATTGTCATGGGGACGAAAGGTGCCATCGCCATAGCCTTCGATGATCCCTTGATTGACGGCGCTGCAGACATACGGAAAAAACCAGGCATCAGCCGGAACATCGGAAAAAGTCTTCTCGGCGGTACATTCGGTTTCAACATCGGCTTTTGATTCGAGCACGATCTTAAGGAACTCGGCACGAGTGATGGTCTTCTCCGGACGGAATGTACCATCGGCAAAACCTTCGACCACATCGTTCTCTTGCAAAAACTCGACCGCGGCTCGCGCTTCGCTGCCGGCGATATCGTCAAAGACAGGCGCTTCTTGCGCGGAGGCAACGATCGGCAGTAATAATAAAACACCACCTAAGAAATTGATTGCGGTTCGCATCATTTGGATTTTGGAAAAAGACAGCGAAATAATGGCGTGCCGGCGTACAAAAAGCAAGCCGGAAAGGCGGACCGGTTAGCTTTATCGATCGGGAACAGGAGTGATTTCCAGAGTCTTCGCAGACTTTTGCTGCGCTGCCCAAAAAGCGATGGCGATCGCATCGGCGGCATCATCCGGTTGCGGGATCTCGCTCAGCGAAAAGATGCGCTGGAGCATGTGCTGGATTTGAGCTTTGGGAGCGTTTCCGTAGCCGCAAACAGCGAGTTTGACATCCTTTGGCGAGACTTCCAAAACCGGAACACCGGCGGCGGCAAAGGCACAAAGCAGCACACCGCGAGCGTGGGACACCATCATGCCGCTCGTGACATTTTGCACGAAAAACAGCTCTTCGATCGCAACGACATCGGGACAGAATTCGCGCATCAACTCTTCGACATCGTGAGAGATCTGCAAAAGTCGTTCCGGCAGCGCAAGACCAGCCGGTGTCCGGATCGTACCGAAATCGACCAAAATATCGTCGTGCAAAACCGCAAAACCGATCGTCGCGAGCCCGGGATCGATGCCAAGTATTTTCATCGAAAGTCATTATCGCACACTTGCCGTCGCTGAAAAAACATTCGTACCCAAAAACTTTATTAAGGCTTGCATATGACAGCCGGATTCAATGGCGAAAAAAACGAGACATTTCTTGTTTTATATGTTATAATAAATCAATAGTTTGAAGACTATGCCAACACCAACCACAAAAACCGCCCTCGAATTGGAACAGATCGAAGACCTCGAAGCCAATCTTGATGGCTACACCAAGATACCTGCCGTTCACACGATTCCGGCGCATTTCGCCCAAATGGGAAAGACCGAAGCGGCGAACATGTTTTCGCGCGTGCTGCATCTTGCGCAAAATCTGCGCGCCAGAGGCGTCAATATCGATCACCGTGTCTACTACTCCGGTGATGATATTCAGAATTTCTTGCTCGGGGATTTTTCGTACACCACGGCAAACCTTGTCCAAACCCTTGAAGCCCTCGAAGCGATTTTACCGCAATATTTAACTCCGGAAGAAAGTTTCAGCCCCGAACTGAACGCCACCCTCTTTTGGGGTGAAAGCCAGTACGAGCGCGACTATTTTTTGCAAAAAGACCGTCTCAGTCTTCATGGAGGAATGACCGAAGTCGGAGTGCAAGAACGATTGATGCGCTCGATCATCAAGCGGACATCCGAACGATTTGTGACGGAAGAAACGGTGCTTGCGACTCACTTGGATTCGATCATCGAAGCATCACGTCTCGCGCAGGCGGAGCTTGGCATCACTCATGACCTCAAGATCACTCCGGCGATCATTGAAGCGATGTCTCAACTGCAGACCGATGATTTCGATGGCAGCAAGATGATCCTCAGTATCGAAACGGAAGGAGCTCCACGCCTGGTGATCGCCGGCATTCCGCAAGTACTGAACTGTTATCACGCGACCTTGGAAGACACGACGCTCTACAGCACGGCATGTTGGGGTGAATTCGTCGCGCATCCGGAGGATTTTTTGAAGCGGGCGCTCAGTGAAGCCG
>CAZYXI010000245.1:452-2104 GCA_964651215.1 uncultured Candidatus Peribacteria bacterium | reverse complement strand
GCTGACAGCGGCAATATACCTATCTCAATCAAGTTTCTCGATCAACTTTTTGCTCTCCCCCATAACGATACGAATGCAAGCGAGTATGATGATTTCATATGGGCAAAGACGAACAATGAAGTTCTGCTGCAATTTACTGGCAGTATACAAATGGGCGAAGTACTCATGGTCAAATCACACAAAGGAAAAACCATCTTGAGTATTGTTCTCGTAGATGATGAGTGGCGCAAAAACATTAACTACAAACACAAATACCGCATTAATTGTTACGGCACTCTTTTTGACTATGATCGCTTAGGCATTCTTGATGCTAAATCCTTTCTGCAAATTTTTATTGAAGACATATTATCCAATGCCCTACGACATTCAATTAGCCGTGTCGATATTTGCTCTGATCTGGCGAATTATAAAGTAAGCAGTATTCAAAGGGGTGTAATCGGCAGCAAAGCCCATATGAAATCAAAGACTGTTATCAATCTTGATAACCCTGAAACATTTAATTACGGAAAAAAGGATTCAAAGTGGATGGCAAGAGCATATAACAAGCTCCTAGAAACTCAACAAAAGAAAAAGGAATGGATCTATCTGAAATACGGTTATTTTGATTATCCAACAGTTACTCGCTTAGAAGTCGAGGCAAAAAGCGATATTTGCTTAGAAAACTGTCTCACGCTACCGCTTTGTTTTGATGGGGAATATCTTTTCGGTGTCTATAAGGCGTTACTCTATGCAAAGTTTGTAAAATTTCAGGTCATTCCGTTTATTGAATCAGAACTCAAAAGAACCTGTTTTAAGATCATTACACCAACCAAACGTGAACATGACTCAAAAACACTCGCAAAAATGCCCTATCTCAAACGTTGTGCCAGCTTTTGTGAAAGTGCCATGGATAGGTACGACCTCACGTTTGATAAGCTTGCTGTTGAGCTTCAGAACATCATCAAACCGGAAATGGGAATAAGTTTGAACCAAGATGATTTGATTACGAAGCAAGATATTCGTAAAGTATTCAATATCAAGTAATTATGAAATACATACTCTACTGCCGCAAATCATCGGAAGATAAGAATCGCCAAATTCAATCAATTGATGATCAAAAACGAGACCTGCTATGTATAGCGAAGGAGCGGCAATTGGAAGTCGTTGATATTATTATCGATACCAAATCTGCCAAACAACCAGGCAGAAAAGGGTTTGGAGAAATGATAAAGCGTTTAGAAAATGGAGAAGCGAAAGGAATCTTGTGTTGGAAGCTTGATCGTCTCGCCCGAAATCCTATCGATGGTGCTACCATTACATGGTTCATGCAACAAGGCTATATCGAGCAGATTTCGACACCAGACCGAACCTACTTGCATACCGACAATTATATTCTCATGAATGTAGAGTTTGGTATGGCAACCGAGTATATTCGTGATCTCCGCAAGAACGTAGAACGCGGTATGAATAGCAAAATTGAAAAAGGTTGGTTACCAAGCATTGCTCCTCTAGGATATTTAAATGACAAGTATGCCGATAAGGGAACGAAAAAAATACATAGCGACCCCGTAATCTTCCCCAAGATGCAGCACCTCTGGAAAACTCTGCTCAAGAGAAAGTGCTCGCTTATAGCCCTGTATCGCTACATGCAAAGCGAATGCCCGATCTATTCC
>CAZYXI010000245.1:0-442 GCA_964651215.1 uncultured Candidatus Peribacteria bacterium | reverse complement strand
TGGCAAAATACTCCCCTATTCGAGCTTTGACCGCTTGCTGCATAATGTTTTCTATACTGGCTACTTTAAATGGAAAGGAGAGCTAATTAAGGGCGCTCACGAGCCGATGATCTCAATGGCTGAGTTTGAAGAAGCACAAGCCATCCTTGCTGAACAACGTTTCGTTCGCCAACGCACTCTTGAATTCGACTGGAAAGGCATGTTTGTCTGTGAGAATTGTGGAGGCATGATAACCGCCGAGAGCCACACAAAACGCATTAAGAAAACTGGAGAAACGAAGAGCTTTCGCTATTACCGCTGCTCACGACGCAAGCGACACATGGAATGCCGAGAGCGCCCAATAAGTGAGTCTGATTTGGAGAAACAAATCCTTTCCAAGTTAGACAGCACAAGACTCCCAGAAGAGATAATTCGCTTCGGACTCCAAGAATTGGAAAGGATT
>CAZYXI010000244.1:0-2111 GCA_964651215.1 uncultured Candidatus Peribacteria bacterium | reverse complement strand
TGACATAACCAAAAAATGGTGGCGCTTGGATCTCACCGATGATCTCGGCACATTCGCGTTCGAGAAAATCAAAGCGCGAGACGTTGAATTCACCGTATTTTTCGAGCGAAGACTTGTACCAATTCCAAAAGAACTTCTTCAGTTCAAAGTCATTCTCCCCCGTCAAAAGGAGGATATTGTCACGTTTTGCCGCCGGAGTCTTGGTCGGTGTCATGCACCGCAAAGTATCGCATTTTTTCGATGCAAAACTCAACTTCGCCTCGCTTGGAAAAATCGGACCTTACATCGAGGATATTGAGTTCTGAAATGTACAATTCTGAATTCTTAATTTTTCATTTGTAATTTTTTCCTCGATTTCTTGAGACGGACAAAATATTTGTTGTTCCGAAATACGAGAGCTTCCGTTACAATACTCGATGAATTTTTTGCAAAGATGAAGCTTCCTCTGATCCTGACAAATTTTAAGACGTACGAATCCGCCACCGGCGTAAATGCTCTCGCACTGGCAAAAACCCATTCAAAGGTCGCAAGCGAAACCGGCAAGACTTTTGCCGTGGCGGTGCAGCCGACCGACATCGGTTTGGTGGCGCGCGAAGTCGATATTCCGATTTTCGCGCAACATTGTGATGCCGTCGGATTCGGCTCGCATACCGGCTGGCTTCTGCCGGAAGCACTCAAGCAAGCCGGCGCCAGCGGCGTGATCCTCAATCATAGCGAACACCGCTTTGGCGATCACCAAACATTGTTCCAAACCATCGCGCGAGCGCAAGCAGTCGGTCTGGTGGTCTGTGTCTGTGCAGAAACCGCGGAAGAGGGTGCGCGTATCGCCGCTTCTTCAAAACCGGATTTTATCGCGGTAGAACCGCCGGAGCTGATCGGAGGCGATATTTCGGTTTCGACGGCGCAGCCGGATCTGATCAGCGATTCGGTGGCAAAGATCGGCGGAACCAATGTACTGGTCGGAGCCGGCGTCAAGACGGGAGAAGATGTCCGCATCGCGCTCGAACTGGGTGCCAAAGGGGTGCTCTTGGCGAGTGGCATCACCAAAGCAACCGATCCGCAAGCGGTCTTGCGCGATCTCGTAAGCAAGATTTGAAATAGCGATTACTCCTTCCACCGAAATGAACATGAATGAAAGGAATCGCTCACAAAAACTTTTCCTCCTAAGATTGTTCTCTCTAATGGAATAACCATATTCTGAGCGCAGTAAAAGAATTTCTGATCACAATGCAACCTGATTCATTGACCAACTACCGGCAGGCAAAGGCGACGCTTAATCCCGGACAAAAAAAAGCGGTGGAGACGATCGAGGGTCCCGTGCTTGTGATCGCCGGACCGGGTACAGGCAAGACCCAAGTTCTGTCTCTTCGCGTCGCCGAAATCCTCGAGAAACAGTCGGACATCTCGGCGGGAAACATTCTCTGTCTTACCTACACGAATGCCGGCGTCATCGCCATGCGCAAGCGCCTGATCTCGTTTATCGGACCTGAAGCGCACAAGGTGCAGATCCACACTTTCCATAGCTTCTGCAATCAAGTCATCCAAGAAAACGCCGATCGGTTCGACATCCGTGACAACGAAAACATCAGCGAACTGGAACAATACGAATTGATGGAAGAAATTGTGGACAAGCTGCCGGCATCGCATCCCCTTTTCCACAAATCTTCCTATCACGAGATCAAGAACTTGCTCGAGCTTTTCAAGACGATGAAGCAAGAAGACTGGAGTCCGAACGATATCAGGGATGCGGTACAAACGTATCTTGACGAGCTTCCGACCAGAGCAGAATTTCAGTATAAACGAAAGTATAAAGAGTTTCAGTCCGGAGATCCGAATCCGAAACTGATCAAAGAAGCCGAAGGCAAAATGAAAAGGCTGCTCTCTGCGGTGGAATTGTTTCCACAATACCAAGCAAAGATGCAGGCGGAACATCACTACGATTTTCAGGACATGATCTTGTGGGTGATCGAAGCGTTCCAAAATGACAAGGCGCTCCTCGCCGGCTATCAAGAACGCTACCAATATCTGCTCGTCGATGAGTTTCAGGACACCAACGGTTCGCAAAAGCACCTCATCGACCTCCTCAGTCAATATTGGGAAACGCCGAATAT
>CAZYXI010000243.1:0-2127 GCA_964651215.1 uncultured Candidatus Peribacteria bacterium | reverse complement strand
TTTGTGAGATAGCCATATTGATCATAAACGCGATTTGGTATTGGGATCATGGAAATCAATTGCACAAAAGCATGCGCGATGATTTGATCATCTTTTTCCGCAACCCATGCTATCAAGTGCTTACTTTCAAGTGCTTGTTCGAAAAAAACGCTACATCGGTTCACAAACTCCTCCTCAGAAAAGATTGGAGTAGATTCTGTATCTTCCCTTTGAAAAAACCAGCGCAGCTTCGCAAGTTCGAGAGCATCAGAAATATTTGCGACTCTATACGTGATACCTTTGTCCGTCTGAGCAGGAGACATCAGTACGTCTCAAGAAATCTTGCGATCGTCCGCACCGTGCGTCCCGTGGCGAGTCCGACTTTTTCATCGAAAGTGACGGAGGCGATATCGAGATGCACCCAAGGTGTTTTGTCGCTGACGAAGTTTTGGAGGAAGAGTCCGCCTTCAATGGTGCCGGGCTTGAGTCCGCTGCTGCAATTGGTGATATCTGCGGTCTTCGACTCGAGCATTTTGGCGTAGCGTTGATGGAGCGGCAGTTCCCATAGCGGTTCATCGACCGCTTCGGAGGCGCGTTTGAGTGATTTGAACAGTTTGGGATTGTTCGTGAGTCCGGCGACGAAATCGTTTCCGACCGCGTAGGCGCACGCCCCGGTGAGTGTTGCCGCATCGATCATCGCCCGCGGCTTGATCTTGTCTTCGGCATAAGCAAGCGCATCCGCAAGGATCAGGCGCCCTTCGGCATCGGTATTGTGGACTTCGACCGTCATGCCGTTGTACATACGCAAAATGTCATCCGGAAAATAAGCATCGCGACTGACGATGTTTTCGACGGAAGGAAGGAGTAAAGTGATATTTTTGGCGATACCGGATTTTGCCGCAATATAGAAGGCGCCGAGCATGGTGGCGGCACCACCGAGGTCTTGCTTCATCCAGCGCATATGACCGCCGGTTTTGATGTTGTTGCCGCCGGTATCAAAGGTGACGCCTTTGCCGACCAAGACGATCGGAGCATCGCTCTTTTTACCACCGGTGTATTCGAGGATGATCAGGCGTGATTCGTATTTGCTGCCGCGACCGACCCCAAGGATTCCGCCGCAACCGAGTTTTTCGAGGTCTTTTTCGAGAAGGGTCGTGATCGAGACATTTGGAATCTCCTTGGCAACCGCTTCCGCTTTGCGCGTGACATATTCTGGAGTCGCATCACTTGGCGGTGTATTGATGATATCTTTCGTCAATTTGACACCTTCACTCGCAATACGGATCGGATCGAGGTTCTGTTTACCGGTTTCGGTATAGATCTGCACCTCAGCGAGTTTGGTCTCCGGTTCGTCATCGGACTTTTTTTTGCCTTTAAACTCCAAAAACTCATAGCCGCCCAAGGCGACTCCTTCGACAAAAGCGGCAAAACGGTCTTTGTCGAGACTCCCGGGAGCAAGGATCAGCGATGTGATCCTGTGATTATTCGCGATGGAAAAAACTTTTTCGCCCGCCTCAAGAGCTTCACGCGTGGTGACCTTGCTGTTTTTTTCGAGGATCTGAAGAAACACTACCGCATCACCGGAATACACCGGCACGATTCCGGACTTTGCGACCGGATGCTTGGAGATGACGGATCGTACCGCCCGTTTCTGAGCGCGACTGAGTCCGCGAAAGATCTTACGACGTCCGGCATCGATATCATCGGCAAAAATCGGCGCCAGGATCGGGAGTTTGGTATTTGGCTTTTTGAGGTATGCAAGAGTCAGCATGGAAAATCAGAGAGAAAGTATCGGCGCTTATCATGGCAAAATCATGTCGGGAAAAAAAGGTTATTTTTTCAAAACCGACTTTTTATGCGGAGAATCGATGTGTCTGTCGCAAACACTCGTACATGGCGATACCGGCGGCGACCGATACGTTGAGAGATTCCTTTGCCCCGAGCATGGGAAGAGCGACGATTTGATCGGCGGCGGCAAGAACGGGATCGGAAATGCCATCGACTTCGTGACCGACGATCAGGGCAAAATCAGTATCGGCGATCTCGGTATCAAATAAAGAAATGGCGGATCCGGTACGCTCGAGCGCATAGATGAATACTCCGGAGTCTTTCAATTCTTCGATCGCTGCCAAGGCGGAATCAGCGCGT
>CAZYXI010000242.1:0-2129 GCA_964651215.1 uncultured Candidatus Peribacteria bacterium | reverse complement strand
TGACACGGCGTGCCGGTGGAGTACGAGATGGAAAAGCAACTCAGCTTCAATAAACGTGAAGATAAAGATAAATTAGGGATCAAAGAGTTTTGTGAAGCGTGTCGCGGCATTGTGCTCAAGCATACCGCCGAGTGGGAAAGCACGGTCGAGCGTATGGGGCGCTGGGTGGATTTTGAGAACGATTACAAGACGATGGATCCGGATTATATGGAATCGATCCTCTGGGTTTTTTCCGAACTCTGGGAAAAAGGACTCATCTACGAAGGCAAAAAAGTCGTCGCCTATTCGCCAAAGCTTGCTTCCACGCTCTCCAATTTTGAAGCGAATCTCAACTACAAAGACATCGACGATCCGGCGGTGACGGTCAAGTTTGAGCTTGTAGAAGCAGATTCTCAAGAATCAGAGTGTGCTGACTCCCCCCTGATAAGGGGGGCTGGGGGGGTTACAAATTTTCCCCCTGAAAATGAGGAATCAGAGGAGGGTCATTATCTTCCTTCCCATCCGGCTCTAACGGAAAAGGCTCGCGCAACCCGGAGTAATCCGACTGCGCGTGAAAAAAGGCTTTGGGGAATTTTGGCAGATAGACAATTCGACGGATTCAAATTCCTTCGGCAAAAGCCGATAGGGGAGTATATCGTTGATTTTTATTGCGCAGAATTGATGCTCGTCGTCGAGGCGGACGGAGATTCGCATGCCGAACAAGAAGAATATGATGCAAAACGGACGAAATATTTGGAATCGCTGGGAATCAAGGTCATACGCTATGAGAATCGGGAAATCATGAATAATACCGAAGGGGTGTACGAGGATTTGCTTAGAGTGGTAGATAATACGAAAAAGGAACAAGAATCTCTTAACCCCTCCAGCCCCTCTTCCACCACGGCGGACAAGTATCAGGGAGAAGAAAGTGCAGGATCTGCAAATTCCTCTCGATCCCAAGAGCAAAAATCACAAACCCCCCTCATTCCCCCCTTCCACCACGGCGGACAAGTATCAGGGGGGAGGAATCGCAGTGAGGCTGCGCCGAAAACCTACCTGCTCGCCTGGACAACGACACCCTGGACACTTGTTTCCAATCTTGGGTTAACCGTGAATCCCAAGCTCGAATATGTTCAGATCAAGAAGGATGAAGAGACATTTATCCTGTCCAAGAATATCTTTGAGCGAGATGGTGGTAAAATATTCGGATTCTCCGGCAAAGAAGACGATCCGCAATTGGAAGTGATTCGAACGATCAAAGGATCCGATCTCGTCGGCAAACACTACCAACCGCTCTTTCCATTTTTCAAAGACCATCCCAACGCCTTCCGGGTCTTTGGCGATGATTTTGTCAGCGACAGCGAAGGAACCGGTATCGTGCACATGGCGCCGACCGGCGAGGACGACGCGCGGATCTTGCAGGCAAATGACGTCGAGCTCTTCTATCCCTTTACAGAGACTTGTTATTTTGACGAATCCGTCCCGCCACTCACCGGCAAATATTTCCGCTCCGACCCAACGGTCGAAGGCTCCAAAGAAGACAATGCGAATGATTGGGTGATCGAGCAGCTCAAAGCAAGCGGTCAGCTTGTCAAACGCGAGCAGATCCGCCACAGCTACCCACACTGCTGGCGCACCGATTGTGCGCTCATGTATCGCGGAGTCCATACGTTTTTTGTCGATGTGCAGCGCGTCAAACAAGAACTGCTTGCAAAAAACGAAGATATCAACTGGATTCCCGACCATCTGCAACACGGTCGCTTTGGCAAACTCCTCGAAAATGCGCCGGATTGGGCGATCTCGCGCAGTCGCTATTGGGGGGCGCCGATCCCGGTGTGGAAATGCGCGGAGTGCGACACCCGCGAAGTCGCCGGTTCGGTCAAAGAAATCGCGGAAAAGGCGACAAAAACCCATTCGTTTTTCGTCGCGCGTCATGCCGAAGGCGAACACAACGCTCAAGGCATTATTTCGACCGCGATCGATGACAACATCGCCCTGACCGCAGTCGGTCGTGAGCAGGCGACACAATTGGGAGAACAGCTTCGAGACAAGCATATTGAACTCATTTTTTGTTCACCTTTATTGCGCACGCGACAAACAGCGGAATTGGTCAAAGAGACCGCCGGCATTCCGGCGGAGATCATAACTGA
>CAZYXI010000241.1:0-2142 GCA_964651215.1 uncultured Candidatus Peribacteria bacterium | reverse complement strand
TGGAAAACAATGTTTCGCAAATGGCGTAATTTCTCGCTTCAAGAAGAGATTCTCGCGGCAAGGTGGAAAAAAGCCGCTCCAGTTCGTCGCGATCGAGAAATTGCACATGTCGGTCGGGGAGTTTTGGTAGATCCACTTTTTCGGCAGCGAGTGTCTCGATATCGTTTTTGTGGAGATATTTTAAGAAACTCCTCAGCGCGCAAAGATGATAATGTTGTGTTTTGATGGAAAGCTCGGGCTTTTGACGATGGAGAAACAAGCGGAACTCTTGGATCAGCTTTTGCGAAATATCTTGAGGAATAGTCTCTTTCCCGGAAAAATCGCTAAAGCGTCGCAAATAGTGGCGATAATTCTGCAAAGTGCGCTCGCTGCGGTTTTTTGCGACTTCGAGATAGACGAGAAAATCCTGTACGTATTCGCCGATCGTCTGCTGGGATGAAGTCATTGAATTTAAAGATAAAAATCATACAAATTCTTTCCCCCTGATAAGGGGGAATTGAAGGGGGTTAGAAAAATATTGATGATTTTTACGCATGACATACACCCATTTTCGTATTGAATCAGCGTCATAATTTGAACGAATGGAAAAAGCGGATCACCCTGATTCTATAAAAAACACGCAGGAAAGGACATGCCGATTTCGACCGGATAAAAAAGAGGGCGGAATTTTTACTCGCCGAGAGTGATCTTGGTAACACTGTCTTTGCCGAGTTTGCGACGCAAAAAATGTGACCCGAGTTCGCAAAAACGCTCCGGGTCATCCGTGGTAAAAAAGCGTGTTTGTCCGGTTTTCGTGAGCGCAGTTTCGATTTCCGGATGACGCTGCAAATACTCCAAAAAACTCCGCGCTTGCGCGGCGCCGGAATTGATGATCGTGCAGCGTTTTCCCATCAGACGAGCAAATTCTTGTTCGAGGAGCGGATAATGAGTGCAGCCGAGGATGAGCGTGTCGACGTTCGCCATTTTGAGCGGCGTGAGATATTTTTTGAGGATCATGCGCGTTTCCGGTTTTGTGATCCAGCCTTCTTCGACCAAAGGGACAAGCAGTGGCGCAGCAACGCCGATGGTAGTCGGCGTTGGCAATGCACGCTTGTCGGTGGGATGATAGTGAAGCGTTGCAAGCTTGGCGATTTCTTTTTCGTAGTTTTTGGATGTGATGGTGCCGCGCGTCCCGATGACACCGATCCGTCCGAAGCGGCTATTCTCTAACGCCTCTTCGACCGCCGGAATCGTCACGCCCAGGGTTTTGCGCTGCGGATATTTTGTCTGCAGATGGCGCAAGGCATCGGCACTGGCAGTATTGCATGCGACCAAGACGATCTTTGAGCCATTGGCAAACAGCCAATCGACCCCCTCTTCGGCAAAACGGATGATCGTTTCGGTACTCCGTGTGCCATAGGGTGTGCGTGCCGAATCACCCAAAAACAAGACATCATATTCTCGTGCAAGTTTTTCCCACTCGCGCAAAGTCGAGAGTCCGCCAAAGCCGGAATCGAAGATACCGATCATTCCCAAAAACAAAGAATACGCGAATCAGCATAGCGCAAAGTGAGACAAGAAAACAGCGGAAGCGGTTTTGAAGACAACCAAGAAAATACTACGGAATTTTGATTTTGCTTATTTCATCAATGTGATTCTTATTAAGCCTAAAAAATCCTTTCTTATTTTGTAACCAATTTGCGGTTTTGAGCCCCATCATAGCGTATAAATGATTATTTTTTTCTTCATCCGGTGTCTCAAAATGAATGGATTGATTCCACGCATTTGCAGAAAAATGCACATCAATGTCGATTGCTTTTTCTCCGGACAAGGTAAAGGCGAAGTCCTTCCCTTTGTCGAATGCAATCGCTGGATTTGTTTTGATGATCTCGCAAAGTTGTAATGCAGTGTGCGATGCTGACTTCTTCGTACGAAGTCGCCGCTCCACAATATTCACGTGAGTGCCATCATTACAATCGATTACAAATTGCTCGATGCTTTGCCAAAAAGCATGCACAATAGGGAGATAATTAGGGGTGTATGCGAAGCCGATATTGTGATCTACCAATGTGCGAATTGCTTCTTCATGTTGATTCCACCCGGTTGTTCCCATGACATAGTTTGCATGTGCTTGAGCAGTATAGAGAATGTTTTCATAAGCGT
>CAZYXI010000240.1:0-2143 GCA_964651215.1 uncultured Candidatus Peribacteria bacterium | reverse complement strand
AAGACCGCACACCGCTCGACCAGTTTACCGTCGGCAAGAGCGGCTATGCCGGCAAGGAGGGGCCCTTTCGCGATGCGGAAGACGGGCAGCTGCATGGCAATCCGATCGACCAAGGTTCGGTCGATTCGACGATCG
The DNA here is from genome assembly GCA_964651215.1 of uncultured Candidatus Peribacteria bacterium. Taxonomy (GTDB): domain Bacteria; phylum Patescibacteriota; class Gracilibacteria; order CAIRYL01; genus JBGSOV01. The sequence goes on along the minus strand of CAZYXI010000240.1, from coordinate 2,008 downwards.
GATTTCGTCAAACGCTTGCGGCCGGCAAGCACGCGACACTCCACTACTGGATCGCCGCCGGAACGCATTACCAAGAGATCCGTGACCTGCATGAGTTTGTGATTGGGTCCACTCCGCAAAAACTCGGCGTGCATACGACCGCATTTTGGCACGAATGGGTCAATAAAGAGCATCGCGATTTTGCCGATCTTCCGGAAAATGTTATCGACCTCTACAAAAAAAGTCTCCTCATCATCCGCACACAGATCGACAATAACGGTGCGATCTTGGCGGCGAATGATTCGGATATCATGCGTACCAACCGCGACAACTATTCGTACATGTGGCCGCGCGACGGAGCGCTCACTTCCGCCACTTTGTGCAAGGCGGGCTACGCCGGATTGGCGCGTCAGTTTCTCGAGTTCACCGCCAAGTTGGTGACGCGCGACGGCTATTTGCTGAACAAATACAACACAGACGGGTCACTTGGTTCGTCGTGGCATCCAAAATTCAAAGACGGTGAAATCCAGTTGCCGATCCAAGAAGACGAGACGGCGCTGTTTCTTCGTACTTTTGCGGAATACTACGAAGCAACGCACGACCTCGAATTTTTGCAGCGATACTTTCATGCCACCATTCTGCCGGTGGGGGAGTGGCTTCAGCAGTATCGTGACATTCAGACCGGACTGCCATTGCCTTCCTACGACCTGTGGGAGCAGAATCGCGCGGTTTCCACCTATACCGCTTCGTGTGTGTTCGCCGGTTTGGAAGCGGCGGCAAAACTCTGTGAGTGGGTAGGACATGCCGAAACCGCGACTGCTTTTTGGCAAAGCGCAGAAGCGATGCGTGAGGCGATCTGCACGCACCTCTATTCAGTGGAGACCAAACGCTTTGTCCGCGCGGTTTCGTTGCGCGAGGGGAGCGTGTTTGCGGCGGACATGACCGTTGATGCGAGTCTCTCGTTTGTCTGGCAGATGGGCGTGTTGCCGGTCGATGATGAGCGTGTGATGAGTACGATGCAGACGATCAATGAGCGACTTTCGATCACATCGGATATCGGCGGACTGGCACGCTTTGAAAGCGATCACTATCAATTCGACCATTTTCAGTATTCCCATCAGCAATTCACGGGTAATCCCTGGATCATTACCACACTGTGGGCAGCGGATTTTCAGATCGCTTCGGCAAAAAGTCTTGCGGAGCTCCAAAAAACCGTGCATACTCTCGCTTGGACGTTTGCTCGGGCGAACAGCGCCGGAATCCTTCCGGAACAAGTTCACCCAGTATCGGGTATACCACTCTCGGTGGCGCCGCTGACATGGAGTCATGCTGCTTTCGTCTCGACTGTGCTCCGATACCTCGGCAAATATTCCGAGCTGCGTGATTCGTAAAGGATTTCACGTCTAGAGGAGAGGATTCCTTTTGACTTCCGAGAACGCATGATTGCTTCCAAGACGATCATTGGACTTGATGTCGGTGGTACGAAGATCTTTGCGGCACGGTTTACCCTGGGTGGTGAAATCGAAGCCGAAACGGTTGTTCCGACCGAAGCCGCTGAGGGCAAAGATCAAGTCGTGGATAATTTGATCCAGGCGATCACCAATGTCCTCGATCCATCGGTACAGGCGATCGGGATCGCTTGGGCGGGTTTTGTCGATTCGGACAACGGTATTGTGCGTCGCGCTCCCAATATTCCGGGTTTCAAAAATTTTGCCCTTGCCGAAGAAATCGAAAAGCGTCTCGGGCTTCCATCTTTTATCGAAAACGATGCGCGGCTTTTTGCCTATGCGGAGGCGTCGATCGGTGTCGGACGCGGTTCGCCCGAAGTCCTCGGGCTGGTGATCGGAACCGGCGTCGGCAGCGGCATGGTGCTGAAGGGCAAGATCTTTCGCGGCTACAACGGCTTTGCCGGCGAAGTGGGGCAGACGTTCTTTAGTCTCGAACGAGATGAAACGGCAGAATACATGCTTGCCGGACCGGCACTCCATCGACATTTACAAGAAGTGGGACTTACCAACGGCATCAACGA
>CAZYXI010000239.1:0-2160 GCA_964651215.1 uncultured Candidatus Peribacteria bacterium | reverse complement strand
TTTCCATTTCTTTCATCATCTGCAGTATACAAATCGAGTGAAAAAGAATACAACGGAAAAATCCACACGAGCGCAATCAAAAAAAAACGCATGGCACTCGCTTTGATATTCGCATGAGAATTTTTCTTACAACGTACAACCTCTTGCTGATAACGTACACCTACAACTCTATCTCCGGTTGCTCGGCAAGCTTGTCCATCACAATACTTTTGATCTCTGCCAATTTTTCCGCTGTGCGGGCTTCAAAACGCAAAGTGAGTTTGGGGGAGGTATTACTGGCACGGAGGATGCCCCAGGCACCATCACCAAAATCGATACGGACGCCGTCGATCGTCAGTGTATTGTCTTCGCCATATTTCTGGACGAAATAATCCGAAAGCCGCTGTACGACTGCAAATTTTACCTTTTCGGGGCAGGGGACTTTGATCTCCGGAGTATTGTAGACGACCGGCAGTCCTTCAAAATGCTCGGGGAGCTGTTTGCCGCTCGTTTGGATGATCTCGATGATTTTGGCGGCAGCGACAAACGCATCGTCAAAACCGTAGTAATTTTCGCCGAAAAACAAATGTCCGGAGACTTCACCGCCGAGAAGTGCGCCGATCTGTTGCATTTTCTCTTCCACAAACGAATGCCCGGTCTGCACCATCACTCCTTCGCCGCCAAGTCGTTTGATCTCATCAAAGAGGATCTGTGTCGCCTTCAGGTCGATGACGACTTTGGCGCCGTTGTGGCGTGAGAGCAGGTCGCGAGCCAAGATCAGCAGGATCAAATCGGCGGAATAGGCATTGCCGTCTCTGTCGACAAAGCCCACGCGGTCGCCATCTCCGTCGAATGCAATACCGAGATCGGCGTTTTTTTCGATGACTGTGCGCTTGAGATCGGCGAGATTCGCTTCGACCTCCGGATCGGCATCATGATTCGGGAAGGTGCCATCGACTTCGCAATAGAGGCAATCGATGCGGCAGCCGAGGCGTTTAAAAAGCAACGGGGCGAATTTGCCGGTGATGCCATTGCCGGCATCGATGACAATATGCGGCTTGCCCTCGATCGAAACGAGTGATTCGATCTTGCGGAAATATTCTTCGGTATAATCTTGCTGTTTCAATTTTCCTTCGCCAGTCGCCAGCTCACTTGATTGAGTCAGTCGATAGATCGCTTGGATCTCTTCGCCGCAAATGGCGTGCGCGTCATGTCGTTGCAGCTTGAAGCCGTTGTATTCACGCGGATTATGGCTTGCCGTCACGTTCACTCCGCCATCGAATTCTCCGTGACAGATCGAAAAAAACAGCAATGGCGAAGTCGCCATGCCGATATCGGTCACTTCGGCTCCCGCCGAGAGCGCACCACTGATAAAAGCCCGCTGCATCGCTTTGCCGCTGACGCGACCGTCGCGACCGACACAGATCTTCGGTCTTTCGATCTTGTCGTGGCGGATCAAGTAGGTGACATAGGCTTGACCGAGGAGCTCGGCGCCGGCTTCATCAAAATCCTCCCCGGCGATCCCGCGGATGTCGTAGGCGCGAAAAATGTGTTGGTCAAGCATTATTTTCCTCCTCTTTCTTGTGCTTCGAGCATCGCTTTCTTCTTGCGTCCGCGTCCGGTCTGCTTTGGATTCCATCGACTTTCGTCAAAATCATAGACGGCACGACCGATACGGGTGAAGGCAGCTTCTTTTTGGAGGTTCAGGGAAATCGTCCCCACCTTGACATCACGCTGGTCTTGGACTTTTTTGATGATCTCTTTTTTGGTGAGCGGGCCTTCTTCTTTCAGGATCGAAGCGATGACATCGGCGACTGTGCCCGGATCGTAGCCCCACTCGCGCAAGGCATACATGCCGCGTCCGACCAAGACGAACTCCGGATAGCGGATGAGGTCGTTGTGCACGGCTTGTACGGTGACCGGGCGGTTATCAAAACCGGTTTCGGAGATGGTGTTGGCGATCTCGATAAAGTGCATCGGTTTCATTTCTTTGCGCATGACGATGAGCGCTTTATCGTGGATACTCTTCGGGTTGATGTGACGCCATTCCTGCAAACCGTATTGGTTTTGATTCACTTTGCGGAAGCGCATATCGGCTTCGATCACCGACATGATCTTTTCATAATCTTTCGCTGTCATGCCGAGTTGAGTAGCGGTCTTTTCGATCAACTCCGGACCGTT
>CAZYXI010000238.1:0-2165 GCA_964651215.1 uncultured Candidatus Peribacteria bacterium | reverse complement strand
CGACTCGGCAAAGAGTATTTCATGCCAAAATGTCCCATCGCGATCCCATCGTCCACCGCACCGCCGATATTGCAATACCAGACGTTGTAGCCCTTCGCCTTCAGCCCTTTGACCAGGCGCTCGCCCAGTTTGTCGAGATGCGCGTGTCCGGGAATATGGGTCGTGTACGAATTGACCACCGTCACGAACGGTTTGGTGCGGTCAGAGATCTTGTCGATGACACCCGCCGCCATCATCAGACTTGCGGCCGGCAGCATGTGAGCGCCTTTGGCGACGATTCGACTCCCCTTTTCGCTGATTTTTTCGAAGCCCGGATTGATCGGATCATGCATATTGCGGTTGATAAAATGGAAGTTGCAAGCCACAAGATAGCAGATAGAAAACCGATTTGGAATCAAAAAAACATCGCCGGAATCGTACTGCAAACGTTGCAAGAAAAGGAAAATTCACTTATGCTGTGTCATTCCCGATGCAAGGTGTGATTTTGGAGGAAGCAAAGGTCTTGATTCCCTCTGTTTTCGTTATTCCCGATGTAAGGTGTTTTTCGGAGAGGAATCGGGAATCTTTTCCATATCAAAAATCAAAAACTGTACGAACACCGATTGCGATTTATTGTTCCAATCACCAAAGAGCTCTCTAACTCAACCGATATAAGGGTTAAGATTCCCGATGCCACCCAAATCGCAGCCCTCATCGGGAATGACGGGGTGATGGTGGATTGTTGGAGGTTTGCGCTAAAAAACATAAGTGCTGTTTGAGTGAGCAGAGAGTATGCTCAAGCGAGGCAACTTTACTGGAGTAAAAAAACTCAAAAACCGACCGTCCCACTCCTCAAACTGCAATACTGGATCTTATGCGATAGCGTGCGTTTTGAATAATCTTTTGGAATTCAATCGATAAGCGCTTTTCAATCTTTTTTATTTCCCTATGGACATATTCAATTTCTTGCCTTGCTCTATAGCCGTCATCATCAATAGCATCTAATTCCCTTAGGGCATCTTTTAAATCACGAAGAATCTCAGCTATCTCTGGATGCTCTTCCAAATTCACAAACTGTCCAATATCTTCCGGTGTTGGTTTTACCCAAATATCGATTCCATCTGTCATTTAATTTTTATATCAACGGCTTATTGTAGCGGAATGAGCCAGAAATCACAATCGGAAATCAAAAAAGCCCACTCTCACAAGCGGGCTTTTTGCATTTACAGAGGATTGAAGGGATCAGATCGTCATGATCTCGATGTCTTCGATCACGACATCTTCGACCGGTTTGTCACCGGGACCGGTTTCGACAGCGGCGATATTGTCGATGACTTCTTGTCCTTCATAGACTTGTCCAAAGACCGAATGCTTGCTCGAGAGCGGGGCTTTGTCAAAGTCGAGAAAAGTGTTGTCCACCTGATTGATGAAAAATTGCGAACCGTTGGTGTTCGGTCCGGCATTCGCCATCGAGATCGAGTATTGGATATTGCTCAGTTCACTCGAGAACTCGTCATCAAACTTGCCGCCCCAAGCGCTTTCGCCGCCCGTGCCGGTGCCGGTCGGGTCGCCGCCTTGGATCATAAACCCGCTGATCACGCGATGGAAGATGATGCCATCGTAGTAGTCGTTGTTGGCAAGCGTGACGAAGTTTTCGACGGTCTTGGGGACAAGATCGTCGAAGAGACGGATCTTGAAGCTGCCGAGATTGGTGGTCACCGTGGCGATCGTATCGCCCGGCTGAGGTTCGCCGGTCTGCGAAAACCCGTCCTCGTCATCGGACATGTCATCCTCCGCTTCGTCCATTGTATCTTCATCGTCATCAGCGGCCATGTTTTCTTCATCATTATCGGACAAGTCATCCGATTCTTCATCGTTTGTGACAGGTGCATCCCAAAGATCGTCTTCGGAATCGTCCATCGTTGCTTCCGGTGAAGCGTCATAATCCATTCGTTGCATATCGTCGTCCGGAGTCGGAGTCGTGTTCATGGTGTCGTTGGTAATAGAATTTTGACACGCGGCGAGCAAAAGTACGACCGCGAAGGAAAGTGAGAGTTTTTTAAACATAAGCAAGAAAAAAGGGAGAAAAATTCTGTTATATCCATCTAAACCGAATCTGAAGAAGAATGCAAATTATTTCTCCCCTCCGGCTCGTATCCAAGTACCGGAACGAGGTGCACCGGAAA
>CAZYXI010000237.1:0-2180 GCA_964651215.1 uncultured Candidatus Peribacteria bacterium | reverse complement strand
TTTGCGAACGATCGGCGAGACAAAAAAAGCGATAAGGAGCACGATCGCCAGCCCCAGAGCGAGCCCTACTTTGATATTACTTACCGGATCACCGGGGTTGACCGCGATCAGATCTGACAAAAATCCACCCATAGTTTCGGAAAAAAATGCGAAGACGATTGTGACAAAAATTTTCTTTGGAAGCAATAATTTGCAAAAATATCATTCGTATGCAAATTGCAATCGACCTCGGCGGCAGCACGATCGACATCATCCGATATGATCGAAATGATTCATTTGTCCATCTCGCCTCTTTTGAATCCGCTCACACGGACAAATCCGACGTGATCGCCATTTTGCAGGCTACGGGGATCGATCGGAAAAATGTGGAAAAAATCGCGCTTACCGGCGGACACAGCCGCATTTTTGAAAATACACTTGAAAACATCCCGATCGTCAAAATCGATGAAATCGCCGCGATCGGAGCGGGAGGAAGCGTGCTCTCCGGCGAGACCTCTGCACTGGTTTGCTCCCTCGGTACCGGAACCTGTTGTGTTTCGCTTCGGAACGGAAAAAGCCGCCATGTCGGCGGCACCGGCGTAGGCGGTGGCTCGCTCCTTGGGATGTGTCGGACTATTTTGCAAACGGATACATTTGGAGAAATCCGCGAACTGATCGCAAACGGAGATGCGAGAGCCGTCGACCTGTCGGTGGCGGAAATCGTGGGCGGCGGCATCGGGGTGGTTCCGGGGAGCGCGACCGCATCCAATTTTGCCAAAGCGAGTACCGATTCGCACAAAACAGACCTTGCCCGCGGCATTGCCAATCTGGTCGGTCAAACGGTCGCTTCGATCGCCGTGTTCGCCGCACGCGCCGAAAAACACGATGTGATCGTACTCGGCGGCAAACTGGTGCGCGTGCCGGAAATCGTAGAAATCGTAGAAAAGACCGCCGCGATCTACGCGCGCAAGATCATCGTCCCCAAACATGCGGAACTGTTGAGTGCAGTCGGAGCCGGATCGATTGCGTTTGGTCCGTCTTCCCTAGAAAGGAGATGAAATAAAGGAGTCTGTCCGGCTTCCATCACTCAAAGAGATACATCAGCGGATCTCAGCATTGGCAAAATGGATCGGAAGATTGTTTTTGAGCGTGCCGTTGATATTTTTGACGATTCCGAGGGGAACACCGGCATGTCGGATGATCAGATCACCGGTGGGGATTTGCTCGTCATGCGGCACGGAGATGTATTCTTTTCGTAAAAAATGGCGCGCTTCCTCGGTCGACACATCGATGACTTGTTTACCGGTAACCGCCCCTCCAAAAGTGACGGCGAACTCGTGATCGATCCTCAGCTTTTTGCCATGGCGCTCGGCGATACGGACACCCGGGCGACTGACGGGAAGTGCAGCGAGAACCGTCTTCCCCTCTGCGGGAAGCATCCAGTAGTCGGTACGCCGTTCGCTTGCGCGTTTGATCACAGCAAATCCATCGGGGATGGCAAAGCCATACGTCTGCAAAAACCGCTCCAGCTCGGTGAGTTCGATGCGTGACGGTCCGTCTTCGCGCTGCTTGTGTTTCTTTGCTTTTGAATAATCCAGAAGCGGTGTCGAGTGGGATTTTTGGATCGCCGCGACAAAAAATCCCTCACTGTCAAAGGTCTGCGGCCAGATCCGCAAGGCTTTGTCGAGATCCGGGAAAATATCGTTTTCAAATCGGGTCAAGGCGGCGCATTGCTCGGCGCCGGGAAACAGGTTTTGGAGATCGAGAAGTCCGGCATCATCACCGACCTGTTGCAAAAACCGCGCTACGACACGTTCGTTCTCTTCGGGAGCGAGCGTACAAGTGGAATAGACAAGCCTTCCTCCGGGCATGAGCGCTCGCCACGCCGCCGCCAACAGCTGCTCTTGTAAATAGGCGGCTTCTTCGATGCGGGCGAGCGACCACAGATCGAGTGCCGCGCGATCTTTGCGAAACGTGCCTTCGCCGGTGCAGGGCGCATCGAGCAGAATGGCATCGAAAGAATCCGGCACCGCTTCACCAAAACGTGTCCCATCGACCGAAGTCACCATCGCGTTCGGCACGCCACAGCGCTGCAGATTGAAGACGAGTTTTTTGACGCGAGAGGTGACGAGTTCGTTCGTAACGAGCAGCCCTCGCCCCTTCATCATCGCGGCGAGCTGGGTCGATTTGCTTCCGGGCGC
>CAZYXI010000236.1:0-2180 GCA_964651215.1 uncultured Candidatus Peribacteria bacterium | reverse complement strand
ATTTCCGCTTTGGAGGTATCGACGGAAAATGGGATCTTCGCATTTTGCAAAGCGCTCAAATCATTTTTCAATCGTCCCCATTCTTCTTCAAACGGAACCGCCGCAGATCCCGGAGCGGTTGATTCTGCGCCGACATCGATGATGCTCGCGCCACCGGCGATCATTGCTCGCGCCGCCTGCAATGCCACATCGGGATCGCAAAATCTTCCTCCGTCCGAAAACGAATCGGGGGTGACATTCAAAATACCCATGATCTGTGTGGTTGATTCCATGTCCGCAGCATACGCCATGGACAAATGCATTTACAATATCATGTCTGCACCGATCTCGTCCGCGAGACATTGCCAATCTTTTTCCGGCATACAATATGACCACCGATCGGGAAACGGAATTGCATTGCAATAGCCGCGCGATTCGTCACAGCGGATCAGCGGAACGATATTCGGTGTGCTCGCGATGATCTCACCGGTTTTTTGGTGTTGCAAAAAGCTCGGGAACGAACTCCAGACAAAAACACTTACCACAGCCACCACAAGTGCCGGTTGCAACTTGTTCGGAACGAATCGCAGCAAGAAGGATGCGATCACAAAACTGAGGAGGGGCAAGATCAAGAAGATGTTATAGCCATAGATTCCGAAGCGCAGATGACCGCTTCCCTGATACATCCCGTAGTTGATCGCTACGATACTGATCAAAAAAAACAGACAGAGCAGGATGCTGTAAAAAAGGAATCGAGGCTCTTCCCTTTCGCGCCGACCGTTGTAATTGACGATCGCCCGGATCAGATTTGCACCAAGCGCGGCGGCGACCACAACGAGCAGAATGCGGATCGCACTCTCGATCCGATAGTCGGCAAACAGCTCTGTCTCATGCCAAAAGAATTGTCCACGATAGAGATCACATGCATCATTCGCATCGCGTTCGTAACAGAACTTTTGCTGTACGGCGATACCGGTCACGCGCTGCAACATCATGTTTCCCCATTCCGGCAAGTAGGTGGCAAAGTCCAGTGTAAACGGCGTGCGTGCCCGACTTGTCATTTGTTCGACCTCGTTGCGGTAGGTAAATTTGCCATCAATGCATTGTTCAAAGGTCATCATCTGATGACAGAGTGGTACGACACGTCCGAATTCGAGGATATTGCTGCCAAAAAAATAGCCGGTAAACCCGAATCCCAAACTGAGCAAGAGGGCGACTACAAAAGCCTTGCTTCGCAGTCGGATGCGTTTGAGGATGATTTTGATGTCACTTCGCCAGGCGAACCAGAGGATAAACAAACACACCGTATTGATGGCAAATGCTGCCAGACTGATCAACGGGGCGAGGACAAAGCAGAATAAAAACATCGCGAGTGCGACCGGTGTGCGTTTTTTGATCAAGTGAAATAGGCAATAGACCTGCAGGGCGGTGACGAATTGCAGCATCACGAGCGGATGGATTGCTCCCGCCAAAAACGTATATCCCACCAAATGTGTCAGGATTCCAAGTGCCAATACCTGCGTGTGACGGTGTTTGGTTGCAAGTCGGAACGCCGACCATGAAAACACGATCGTCCCAAAACTCATGGCGACGCTTAGCGCCTTGAGGAACGCATAATCCGAGACCGGAAAGGGATTGAGCCACAACAGTTTTCCCATCACCAGATGGTAGAGAAACGGAATCCGTTCGACATTCCCAAGAAACAGGCTCGCCGCTGTGTTTTGCAGCAACATGCCGTCTAGGTGTCGATACAAAAAAATCAAAGAGAGATGATAATTCTCGTCCGGTGTCACGCCTTGGCGGACGATGGAGGCAAAGAGGATCGCCTGAAACAGAAACGAACTGAAAAGCAAGAGCACGCTGCCGCAGTACAGTTTGTCCGCGAGGGTCGCTGTTTTGAGTGATGTCATCAAAATCTTGCGCCAATGCGCAAATCGAGTGACAGGCTTGTGTTTTTTGTATTGAGAAGTGTTGACCATGGCGTCGCCGCAAGACACACCGGTGTCTAATAATCGTATTATACCATAAATTATGGCATGCCAAAAGCGCTGAATTGAAATCGAAATTCATCTTGCGGTCGGATTATTATCGTTTGCACTTGAAAACAATGATGAACCCCTGAATACAGAAAAATATATAAGAAAATATTTCGCTGTATTTATCAATCTATCCTTCTCGCTATTGTGAAGAAAAAAATGCTA
>CAZYXI010000235.1:0-2184 GCA_964651215.1 uncultured Candidatus Peribacteria bacterium | reverse complement strand
CCAAAAAACCGCTCCGCATTCCGTGTCGTCTGTCGGGCGAATTCTCCAAAATCTTCACCGCGCAACTCCGCCAAGCGTTCCGCCGTGTGTCGCGTAAACGCCGGTTCGTTGCGTTTGCCGCGCCGTGGCTCCGGCGCGAGAAACGGCGCATCGGTTTCGACCATTATTTTTTCCAGCGGTGCCTTTTGGGCGACTTCAAGCAAAGACGGATCGGCATTTTTGAAGGTGACGATGCCGGTAAACGAGATCATACCGCCCCAGTCAAAGACCTGTTTGGCAAACGCCCAGTCTTCGGAAAAACAATGGATCACAAACGGAAAGTCGTGTCTTTCGCTTAAAAAAATTTCCAACTCCTTGCGCGCTGAACGCAGGTGGATGATGACCGGTTTTTGCAGCTTTTTCGCAAGTTCGATATGTCGCATAAACGCTTCGTGTTGCTGGTCTGATGACGGATTTTCTTCCCGAAAAAAATCGAGCCCCGTTTCGCCGATCGCCAAAACGTTTTTGTGCTCCGCCAGTTGTTCGATCTCCGCAAAATCTTTGGCAAAATCTGCTTCGATATCGGTCGGATGAATGCCGACCGCGGCAGAGACGCCGGGAAAAACTTCGGAAATCTCAATCGCTCGCCGCGCCGCCGGCAGACGGCAACCGATACTGATCATGCGCTCTACGCCATATTCTTGCGCTCGGGCGATGACCGCGGCGAGATCATCGGCAAAATGAGGAAAATCGAGATGACAGTGGGTATCGATGAGATCCACCTCCCCCTGAGAAGGGGGACTGAGGGGGTTGGCATTTTCCATGATCAAATACGGAAGAAAGAGAAAAATCAGAGATCAAGCCTTGAGTTCACGCCACCAATCATCGGCGGATTTTTCGACCAACGCTGCAAAGATCGCTTTGGCGGATCCGGTCAAAAATTCGTGTTCGATGGCATCGAGCCAGGCTTGTTTGCCGGCGTAGCCGCGCTCGACAAATTCTTTACATTGAAAGGCAAGCTCCAACAGGTCGGCATCTTTGGCGCATTTCGCTTCCAACGTCTCGCGCGCCTCAAACTCGGCAAAAGCGCTTCGAAACTTGTTGCCGATCTTCTCGGGCAGGCGTTTTGTTTGATCGACAAAGGCGCGCGCTTCGGCATCACCGGCATCAAAATAGCGGTTCATGATGCGATGGTGGTCGTTGATACGTGTCTCGCCGTTGTCGTGGACAAGGGTCAAAAACGCGGCGCGCTCACCGTCGGCGCCTTCAAGTTCCGCCAAGATAAAGGCGATTTCCGCCGCGCGAAAGACATGTTCGCCTACGGTGTCGGGATTGGTCACACCGGCGATAAAACTGCCCGAGCGCGGCAGGCGTTTGAGCACGGAAAGTTCGAAGATAAAGTCGGCGATCTCATTGGTATTCATGTGAAGCAAGAAAGGCGGCGATGCTGATTTTGACACAAAATATCATCCTTGTGCAGACAAAGAATACAAGATCCGATTGTTGACGAGACACGGACAAGTGAAACGGCTCGACTTTCTGAGGCATTTCGGCAAAATACTTTTACGCAAAAATCCTCTTTTTCTTGTACATGTCTGATCATAAGCAACTCAAAATCTGTCTGCTCGATGGTGTCCACCCGGCCGGTATCGACGTTTTCAAGGCCGCCGGTTTTGCGAATATCCATCTCTTCCCCGATTCGCTTCCGGACGACGAACTCAAGCGCGAACTTGCCGATGCGCATGTCGTCGGCATTCGCAGTAAGACAAAACTCACGCGCGAGATCCTCGCCGAAGCGAAGGAGCTGCTTTGTATCGGGCGCTATGGGATCGGAGTCAACAATATCGATCTGACTGCGGCTGCCGAAGCCGGTGTTCCCGTCTTCAACGGACCGTTCTCGAGCACGCGTGCGGTGGCGGAACTGGTGATCGGTGCGATCTTTGGACTGATGCGTCAGATCCCGCAAAAATCGATGGAGATGCACGGCGGCACGTGGCCAAAATCGGCGACGAATTGTCACGAAGTCCGCGGCAAAACGCTTGGGCTCGTCGGCTATGGCAATATCGCCACACAGATCTCGATCATGGCGGAAGCACTTGGCATGAATGTGATCTATTCCGACGTACGACCGATATTGCCGCTCGGCAATGCCCGACAGGTCAGTTTTGACGAGCTACTCGCCGCAGCGGATGTGATTTCGCTCCA
>CAZYXI010000234.1:0-2196 GCA_964651215.1 uncultured Candidatus Peribacteria bacterium | reverse complement strand
AGACTTCGCGAAAGTGGAACTCGTGTTTGATATCGGTCGAGACGATATTGATCTCTTGACTCGAGACCGGAGCGCTATGCATGCCCGGAATATTGCGCACGATTTTGGCGGTCTTATTCTTCAGCTCCGCCAGCGTGTCCGCTTCGAGTTCTTGAAACGAACTGACGATCTTGGCGCGCGAGAGTTCAAAATCTTCCCGATCGAACAAAAGATACGAGGCTCCCCACAAAACGATCAGCAGGGCGAGCAAAAAGAATTTTACAAAAAAGAGTGCCGAAATAAAGGAGGTTTGGAGACTCGCATCAAACAATTCGTTCGTCTTGTCGAGAATACCACTGGAAAAATCGCCGACAAAATAAGCGGTCGACAAGATGATCGCCGAAACCAAAAACCCCCCGATCATGCCGATGCCTTGCGACAGTTGTTTGTAGGAAAGATTCTGCCCGTATTCCGCCGGGAGGCTTTCTGCTAAAATATAGGATACCGCGGTGATATCGCAGAGGTCGTAAGAGATGCGGAAGAGGATCGCCGCCAAAAAGACGAATACCGGATGAAACGCCATTACAAAGAGGAGTACCGCCAGGATCATGCCGACGATCGAAGTCAAAAACAGCCCGCGCGAGCTGAAGACTTTTTGCAAAAAGGAAAAGACACCATCAAACAAAAGCGCAAAGATCGAGCCGATCGCAAGCGCCAGACCCGCCATAAAAATACTTCCGAGCGCATCGTGCAAAAACAAGATCACCGCCACGTTCATGGTGGTGTACACACACGCCCACCCCGTCATAAGCAGGTAAAAATGCCAAATCTTTTCGTCTTTGATGTTGCTGTGCGAAAGCACAAATCCGGGCACTTTCATCGCTTTTTGCGGCAAGAAAAATCTATCTCATCATTATAGAGGTTTTTTGCAAAAATCGGAAGCCGATATTTTCACCAAAGTGGCTTCTTGTAGAGAAAAAAATCCGCTTGCATTTCTTGTTAAAAAGCTTACTTTGTGCTAAAATACATAGATTATTGTACCAAAACAAAAACCGCCCTCCTTTCAGCTCTTTTGGTAGCCATTCTCGCGCATGAACTTTCACTCGCACAATCCGGCTGGACAGAACTGCAAACAGCTTTTTTTGGAGAAGCGGAGAGTGTTTGTCGATCGATCAGCTGAGACTGATGATACAAAGACGATAGAGGAAAAGCCAAAGGGAGTTTTGGATTGGGCTCGTAAAAAACTTCAAAGCATAGGAATTTTGTCCAAATCACCACATGACAGCTCTGAAGAAGTTACTGATGCAGAAAGAATCAGAAGCAGGGTGCTTGAAATCCTCGGCAAAACAGAGCAATTGGAAGGAAATGAAATGTCATTCTTGCGCGATGAGCTAAATCGATCCGAAAGTCTATTTAGTCGCGATATTCGATTGCGTGTATTGCGCAGATTCGCCGAGCAGCGACTTCAATCCGACGAAAAACTTACAAATGATGAGTTCCCTATATTACAGTCTGCCGCTGCCGAATATTACGATTTGCGTGAACAAACATATCGGTACATATTTCTCGACTTGCGGAGTGAGTATTATCCGCGAATGTATGCACAAAGGCCGGTAACGATGGTTGAGTCGCACAAGCAGATTTTGGCGCAAGCGGCATTATTTCTACCGAAAACAGAAGCAGATGAAATCTATACCTTGCTCGATCGTGCGGTAAGCGAGGAAGGTGTTTCTGATCTAGATGCCATGCTTGATCTCGGGTTTTCCATCGGGAACAAGAAGGACAAAAACGAGCAAGATAAAATCAAATCAGTCGAACAGCATCAGATGCAGCGGCTTCTTGTTTTACCGCTTGTGCGCTGGATCGAAATCCTTGACTCCAACAAACTACTTGGATTCTTCGTTATTCTTGCAAACATACCACCTCAACAATCAAGGCTTGTCCAAATGCGCAATGCCTATTTGCGTCGTCACCTGACACGCGACAATATCCACAGACTTGATTCCAAGATCGCGGACAAAAAAGTCTTCGCGGAGATCATGGGGCTGACGCAGACCGGCATCGAATCGGATTACACGCATTTGACCAAATCATTCGAAAAGAATCTGGATGAAGCACAAAATTTTGGTGACAGCCTTTATAATGCTTGGCTGCTTGCCAAGGAGCAATACTATCAATCAGATCCCAGTATCGATCGTACAAAACAACTCTTCAATG
>CAZYXI010000233.1:0-2197 GCA_964651215.1 uncultured Candidatus Peribacteria bacterium | reverse complement strand
CTCTGGGTACCAGTGCACACGACTTTTTTGGCGAAATCGAAATGGCATCTGTGAATATCGACGATAAGCCAATGGTTATGCCGGTGCATCAGCATGGCGAGATGGATATTCCAAAATGGAACGCTTATGTTCAGGAACAATTGGGTGAAGTCGAAAAAAATCAACGATTGACTCAGACCGAAATCGAGCGATTGCAACGAGCAATCGAACTGACACCTGACAAAGATTCTCAACTCCATACTTTTTATCAAGACAGATTGCGGACTTTTCAGCAAAAAAAAGAGCAACTCCAAATTCTCCAGACTCATTGGCAACTCCAGATTATTGATAACACACCGCGCGAAGTCGAAGGTCTTGAAAACAAGACAACTTGGTTGCAGCGCGAGACAATGGTTCTGCAAGAGCAATTTTTCCACTTGCAACGCATGCGCCTGGCACTCTCTTTGCCGGATTCAGCCTTTGTCGAGGTGATCGATCGTACCGAAGCGATCGTGTTACAAAATCGTAATCCCCTTACAGATCCGACCATTCGCGAGACCTTTGATCAAGTTGCCGAAAGCGACACGATTTTGCAATTCAAAACAAAAGTCGACCAAGCGACTTCCGAGAAGGATTTTTCCGTTGCAAATTTGTTCACATCATATGTAACAGAGCTGGAAGCCGTGCGGGATCATGCACGTACCTTGTCCGTTATGGGTATGTGGGACCAGGCTTATCCAGAAGGTGCTCCGCTTGATCTGCAAAAAATGGTCGATACCGCGCCTCGATATTCAAATCCCAAAGAATCTGCGCCACCCGAAGCATCAATTAATTTGAGCGATACCCTGTCGTAATCGAGCGAAGTGTTTTCCTTTAGACTGATTTCCTGCCATAATGGCGAGGAAATTTTTTTTGTGGAATGCTACGAACCCATACCTGCGGACAGCTCCGCCAAGACCAGATCGGCACCGAAGTCACCTTGTGTGGCTGGGTGCATCGCCGCCGCGATCATGGTGGGATCATTTTTATCGATTTACGTGATCGCTACGGACTGACCCAAGTCGTCTTCGACCCGGAGGCGAATCCCGCCGCGCATGCCATCGGCGAAACGGTACGCAGCGAGTTTGTGCTCAAAGTCACCGGCACCGTGCGTGACCGTCTCGAAGGTATGGAAAACGAAAACATGGCGACCGGCAAGATCGAAGTGCTCGTGACCGCAGTGGCAATTTTGAACGAATCCAAAACGCCCCCTTTTGAGATCGATCAGGACAAAGACGTCCGCGAAGACCTGCGTCTGGAATATCGCTATCTCGATCTCCGCAAAGAACGCATGACGAAAAATCTGATCTTGCGTGCGCAGATGACGCAGACCTTGCGCGATTATTTTTATCGCAATGAGTTTTTAGAAATCGAAACGCCGATCATGGTCAAGGGCACGCCCGAAGGCAGCCGCGAATATCTCGTGCCCTCGCGCTTGCATCATGGCAATTTTTATGTTCTGCCTCAATCGCCGCAGCAGCTCAAGCAACTCCTCATGGTTTCCGGAGTGGACAAGTATTTTCAGATCCCACGCTGCTTTCGCGATGAAGACCAACGCGGCGACCGCCAGCCGGAATTTACCCAAGCGGAGATCGAGATGAGTTTTGTCGAACAGGAGGATATTTTGAATGTGATCGAATCCGCCATCATCGAACTGACAAAAAAACACGCTCCCGAGAAGCAGTTTCCGACCACCTTTCCGCGCATCACCTGGCGCGAGGCGATGGAAAATTACGGCAGCGACAAACCCGACATCCGCTTCGAAATGAAATTTGCCGAAGTGACCGCTGCCGCCAAGACTTCGGGCTTTGGCATCTTTGAAAAAGTCGAACATGTCTTCGCCTTGCCGGCGCCGAAGCAGTATGGCGAGTTGACACGCAAAGATATTGATGATATCACAGAACTGGCTCGCAGACACGGTGCCGGCGGTCTTGCCTGGCTGCGAGTCGGCGAAGACAGTGGGCCCGTGGCGAAGAATTCGACAGCGGAATTTTTGCAAGCGGTCGTCCAAGCAACAGGAACGCAAAACGGCGATCTCATCTTCTTTGGTGCCGGAAATTTTGTCCAAGCCACCGAGCCGCTCGGGCAAGTGCGCTTGGCGCTCGGAGACAAATTCGGTTTGCGCGATCCGCAGCAATTTGCGTATTTGTGGGTGACGGATTTTCCGATGTTCGAAAAA
>CAZYXI010000232.1:0-2199 GCA_964651215.1 uncultured Candidatus Peribacteria bacterium | reverse complement strand
AATTATTTCTCCCCTCCGGCTCGTATCCAAGTACCGGAACGAGGTGCACCGGAAAGCGCATCGGCGATCCCCCCGGTTCGAAATGCATCGAATACATAGATCGGAAGCTGATTTTCTCGCGCGAGAGCAAAAGCGGTCGCGTCCATGATACGGAGATCTTTTGCAAGCGCTTCATCAAAAGAAAGGTTGGAAAAACGGGAAGCGGCGGGATTTTTGATCGGATCGCTGTCGTAGACACCATCGACTTTCGTTCCCTTCAGCACCGCATCCGCTTCGATTTCGAGCGCTCGCAGGACTGCGGCGGAATCGGTGGTAAAAAACGGACAGCCGGTCCCTCCGGCAAAAATAATCACCTGACCCGATTCGAGTGCGGCGATCTCTGCGGAAATATCGTGAGGACGGACATCCGGCGAAAATGGCAAAGAAGAAAAAATCCGAGCGCTGATCCCCGTTTGCGAAAGGGCGCCGGCGAGAACGAGAGCGTTCAGCATGGTCGCTCCCATGCCGATCATGTCACTGTATGCCGGTGCGAAGCCAAAATCTTTGGCATCCCGTCCGCGCCAGATATTCCCGCCTCCGATCAATACCGCGAGTTGGATCCGATCCCGATCGTGGCAATCTGCGATCTGTGAAGCAAGCGTTTGCGCCGCAATTTGGTCGAACCCCTTGCTACCGAGCGCTTCTCCGGAGAGCTTAAGTAAGAATCTCTGCATGGATCAAGAAAACAATCATCCGCCAGGTTCTCATATTTTTTCGATAAGAAGCAAAAAAAGTTTCGCTTTTTTTAGGAAAATTATGCTTGAATGACTGTCGAATTCTTTTTTTCTTTTCCAGTTCCTATGAGAAAATCAGTCGCACTTATCATTTGTCTCGGTCTTTTTGCCGGATGTGGTGGTAACGATGATCAAAACGGTCAGCTCGAAAACCCGACCGCAGCTTTTGCCGAACTCACCGCAGAACATCGTCAAGCGTGGCAAGAGACGATCCTCGAGCTCCTCCCTCAGATGCGATCCTTCGAAAAATCCAATACGCGTCTTGCGGTCAATGGCAATGCCCAGGTCGATGATGCCGGAAACCGATTGACATTCGATTTTATCGCCGATGGCAAATCGGATCTGAGCGATCCCGCCGATCCCAAAGTCGAAGCAAACCTCAGCCTTTCCGGAACACTCAATGGCGGAGAAATGCCGGGCAATGCCAATGCGGCACTCGTGATGAAAGTGGTCAACTCGAGTATCTTTTTGAGTCTCAAATCGCTCGAAGTCGACTTTCCGAGTGTCCCGACTTCAGAGATCCTCGCTCCGATCAAGCCGTTGATCGGCAAATGGTATGGTGACAGTTTTGACACCATCTCGGATCAGACCGGACAAAGTATGAATATCCAAGATGTGTTGGTCGGTCGTCTGCGCGGACCCGGAGAAGTACGCGAACAGATCGCCGAGATCATCGGAAATACCGAAGTCTTCATCTTGGACGAATATCTCGGTGCGGAAGCCGGCATGCAACGATTCGCCGTTACGGTCGATAACGCCGCTCTTATTTCCGCCGGCAATCAGATCATCGACCTTCTCACGACCTCGGATGCCGAAAAAACACGTATGAAAACCGAACTGGAGCAAACGCTGAGCGAAGTCACTATCAGCGGTACATTGGCTCTTGATGGAGATGAGCCGAAATACTTTGCTTTCGACGGAACGGTCGTCAATACCACCGATGCCGAGCAGAATGCCAACATCCTGATCTCGTTCATGCCCGAAAGCAAGACCTTTGCGGTCGAAAGCGCAACGAATGGCGAAAGTGGCAGACTCGAAATCAAGAGTGAAGGCGATTCGCATGTCTTCACCCTTGTCGATAGCAATGATGCCGGTGAAGAAGTGACCGTCATGACGGGAACCAAATCCGAATCCGCGCTTTCGGTCGTCTTGTACAATCCGGAAACCAGCGAACAGCAGATCAGCATCGACTTGACGGAAACGGGGGGAAGCTGGTCGGGAACGATCACCAACGCCGACCAACCGGAAAACGTGATCGAGGTGGAAGGGCTCGCTTTTGACGAGCAATCCTTCGAAGCGACTTTTATTGTCAAGAACGGCGACGAAGTCCTTGCGACGATCAATATCTCCTACGAAGTCGAAGAGATCGACAGTGTCATCGTAACGCCGCCGGAAAGCTACGATCCGTTCGCCAATCTGATCGGCA
>CAZYXI010000231.1:0-2229 GCA_964651215.1 uncultured Candidatus Peribacteria bacterium | reverse complement strand
CGGGAGTCTCGAAGGTAAAAGGAAAGCGCGGATTGGAAAACGTATGCAATTTGGTGCCGCTTTCATCATATAGTTCCCAGAGGTATTGGAAGGTCGGCGTGTCCTCGATGGAAGAATCGGTGCCATCGAAAGTGATTTCCGATCCGACTTGCTTGGCGGTCCCGAACATCTTGATGACAGCGATGCTCGGATTGACATTGATGGTGACGGTTTTTTTGTCCCGATTGCCGATGCTGTCGATGACCGTCAGCGCCACTTTGTAGTCTCCGGTGGAAGCAAAAGGATGGAGCACTTTTTCGGCGGAGGAACGACTTTCGGTGTGACCGCGGAAATCCCACCGATATTCGAGGATCTCGACACCGTCTCCCGGCACCGTCTTGATCGGATCGAACTCGATGCCGGCGGCGGCTTCTTTGAGAGAAACATTGTGCACCGTCACCACCTCTTCTCCGTTGATGGTAAAGTCGGCGCGTGTTTCGCGGGGCTTGACTTCGATGCGCTCGGAATGGATTCCGGGAAGCACGGTCGGATCGAGGCTGGTGACCCGCAGCCGGACACGATAGGCGTTCGCTTCTTCAAAAGTGTGCACCTTGACGACACCGGTCCCGAGATCGCGATAGGTGCCATCGTTGTCCAGATAACTCCAACGAAAGTTGTCTTTCGGAACGGTCATACGACTGGGGTCGACTGTTTCAATCCCGCTCAGAGTCACCGTCAACGGAGCGCTTCCGCCGGATGGCTGCGCTTTGATATCCACTTCGATCCGAGGAAGTCTTTCCATGGCGTCTGCCAGATCACGCAAGCCCGTGATCAACTTTTTTTTTAGACTTTCGAGTGCCTTCCCTTCGTCTGTCTCGCCGGCAGCGAACTGAGTGGCGACCTCTCCTTCGGCTTGGGCAAAGAGTGAGAATATGTTCTCGTACTTCCGCTTGAGATCCCCTTGGTCGAAATGATAACGCAACACTGCGGCGGTCTCACCGGCGGGCAATCCTTCAAAAATGCGCCCCAGATCGGCGGAAAGGTCGCGATAGAGCGCCAAGCTTGCATCGCCTTCTTCGAGCTCAAGATAGATGGTTTCGATTTTTTTTTGCAGGTGGTACTCGGCTTCATCCCGCTCAGGAAATTCGCGACGGGTGTTAAATCCGACCGGCGATGTGCTGGCGGCATCCGCACCCTCGATGGTGGCACTGACAAAAAAGCTGACGATCGCATAAGAGAGCAAAATAAGGACGATGCCGATGCCGACATAAATGATCCCTTTTCGCGCTTTGGTATACTGTTCTTCGTCCCCACCGGCGACGATCATCAAAAATCCGAAATAAATGATGGCAACGATGGCGATCAGTCCCAAAAAAGTCAGGAAGTAGTTCACGATGGTCAGGACTTGGTCTTTGAGATCATCATTTGCCAAAGAATCATCGACCTGCTCGATCGGCGGGGGGACAAGCCCCTCTCCACCGGGCAATTGTCCGGCTTCGATGGCGTATGTCGACGAAGCAAAAGCGAGTATCGAGAACATCGCGATGATGCCGATCATATTCCATTTTTTTATCATGCGGTGGCGCGGATAAGAGTCGAAACCGCCGCATACGAGATCAAAATCACAATCAAGCCGATCGACGTCCAAATGATGGTCTTTTTGGCGGTCTCATTGTTTTCTTCGCTCGCAAACGAAGTCACATACAAAAAGCCGGCGTAGACAAAGGCGACAAAGGCGATCGTACCGATGAGGGTCAAACCGAATTGCACCCACCCGAGGGTCACATCGATAATACTGTCGCTTTGGATCAAGCCGGTACCCGGCAAGAGGTCGAATAGTGTCGAAAGTCCGCCATCGATACCACCGCCGTCAAAAACCGTGCTGTCGTCTTCCATGGAGATTTGGGTATATTTTTTCTCTCTATTGTAGCATTTTCCTTGCGCAACGGCAACCCTTCGAGCAATCGGTGCGCCGCCTCGCCGAAATATTACATTTTGCAAATATAATAATTTTTTGCAAGACTGCGTGCGCCATGTATCCTCCCCTCCTTCTCTCTCGGCGTACAATCGTGATCACCGGTATCGGAATTGCCCTACTTGTGATCGCTTTGATCTGGCAACTCTCCAAAGTTGCGGACGAAACCCACGGACTGTGGATGTTCGACGTACCCGGAGAGGCGATCTTTGTGGCACTGCCAAGTGGTCATCACATTCTGGTCGATGCCGGAGAGACTGCCCATACCGTCATCA
>CAZYXI010000230.1:0-2234 GCA_964651215.1 uncultured Candidatus Peribacteria bacterium | reverse complement strand
GATTTATGTTCGACATGAGTTTTCCCGGGTCGAATCTGACCTATCTCGGCTACGAGACCGCCGGAACGATCTTGGAAGGCGAAGGCTTTCGGATCATCGAAGAGACAACCATCCCGAATCATCTCGGCATTTTGGCGGCGACCGGCACAGCGCAAGGAGTCTTGGTAGAACCGAGCACACCCGTGCTTTTTTTACGGTTTGCCGTTACGGAAGACATCGCCCTCGGCAGTTCGATCCCGCTCGAAATCGAGCGGATGGATATGGTGGATGGCAACTCGCTCGCGCTGATAGAGGGTGAAGTGACAAGCGGTTCGATCACGATCAGTGAAACGAGCGAACTTCGCATCACCGAAGTGACACCACTCTCTTCGACCAGTCTCAGGATCGATTTTTCCGATACGATCGTAGCGGCGCGCCTAAGCGACCTACGTTTTGAACCAAATCTGATCAACCCAAACAGTACGCTTGCCATCGATGGCAAATCCGTTACTTTGCGCAATCTGACCACGATGGAACCCGGCACTCGCTATCGACTCACCGGGACGGAAGCGATCACCGGAAATGTCACCGGTCGCTTGTCGCCGCTCCATAACCATGCCTTTTTTCATGGCTTTCCGGCGGAACGACCTTCGAACAACTTCCGCATCGTCTCGACCGAAGCGCTCTCAAATACGACCGCGCGCATCACAATGAGTGAAGCGATCAATCCGGCGACATTGGAATTCGATGACATCACCATCGCCGGACTCGATGTTACCGCCGCGTCGATCGATGAAACAGACCCAAAGATCCTCCGGATCACCACTTCCGACCAAGCAAGCCTCAGTGGCAGCACTTGGCTGAGCATTACCAACACGAGTACCATCCACGATCTCCGTTCGGTCAATGACGAACTGTTGTCGCTCAATGTCTTTCCGTTCAAACCGTTTGGAGCAACGAGTAACGCGCCCCGCATCCTCAGTGCGACAGCGGCAAAAGACGATATGGTGCATATTGTTTTTGACAAAGCTCTCCTTGGCAGCTCGATCACAACCGATGCCTTCCGGATTACGGAAAGCGGCAGCAGTACGAATCTTGTCACGAACGGTACATTTTTCGATCTGTCGCCCGATCATCGCACCGTCACCCTCCACGTCGTCAAGACCCGCGTCGGCAAAACCTATCGCTTGCAGATCGCTCCGGGCTCTCTGCGCGCCAACGATACCGATGGTCTGGCGATCGATCTGTTCGGCAATCTCGCGACTTTTTCCGGACAAGGGACATTTTATACACCGTGGGATTTTCGCATGGAATCGGCGGAAGCGATCTCCTCCGACCAAGTCCGAGTGGCATTTTCGGAAGCAGTCGCTGCCGATACGGTACCTCTCACCGCGTTTGAGATCTGGAGTCACGATAGTGCCGAGATCCCGCGCAAGCTTACCATTACGGAAGTGATGGTCGATGGGGCGACGGTGATTTTGAAAACCGCAGCGCAGCAAGCTTCCGCAGCCTATTTTGTCTTGGGTGATCCCGATGTCATCCGCAGCGAAACGGGCGAGACACTCGGTATCCCGAGTAGCAGAGGGTTTGTGGGATTTTCACCGGATGTGATGCGTGTCGTCTCGGTTTCGCCACGCGAAGTCGACAAAGGCGAAGCGACCGAAGTCACGATCAGAGGTGCGAATTTTGAAGAAAACGTCACCGTCCGCATCGGTTCGCAATGGCTGACCCCGAGCAAGAATACCGGCGATACCCTGACGGTGACACTGCCCGATGATCTTATCGTCGACAGATATGACGTGATCGTTGCAACACCGGCTGGCTGGGAAAGCCGCTTGCCGAACGGGATCGTCGTCGTCGATCCGGAGATCGAAACGAGAATGCGACCGCTCGTCCTTTCGGACGAATCGTATGCGAGTCCCTTCAAAGTCCCGAAC
The DNA here is from genome assembly GCA_964651215.1 of uncultured Candidatus Peribacteria bacterium. GTDB lineage: Bacteria > Patescibacteriota > Gracilibacteria > CAIRYL01 > JBGSOV01. The sequence goes on along the minus strand of CAZYXI010000230.1, from coordinate 318 downwards.
GACGGCTCGACGAAGACGACACTTTGGGTACGGATCCAAGACGCACGCGGCTTGTCGGATATCGACAAAGTCACCGCCGATCTCCGCAAGTTGAACGGAGATGCCTCTGCCAATTTTGAACTGCACGAGTTTGTTGATAACAAGGCCTGGTACAAATTGGAAATCACCGTACCGCCGACCGTATCGACATCGAAGACGCCGACGACCGTACCGGTCACGGTACAGAATAAGACCTGCTATCAAGCCTATGGCACCGTCGAACTTCATATCAGCCGTGATATTTATGAAAGCATTCCGCCGGAGATCGTTTCGGCATCC
>CAZYXI010000229.1:0-2247 GCA_964651215.1 uncultured Candidatus Peribacteria bacterium | reverse complement strand
ACAATGATCTCACGCAGTGATTCGATGTGCTGCTGGGCTTCCGTTTGCGAAATCTTGCTCCCGAGTCGCAACAGTTTTTCGCCAAGCGAAAGAATGGATTTCTGATCGGTCATAGATTAAATATGTCTTTCGAAATATTCGCATACTTTTCGAGAGCTGTCACATTTTGCTTTTCTTTGAAAGATAAAACTGGTATAATACATGTAGTATTTTAAAACAAACATGAAAAGAATACCTTCCACCCTTCTTTTTTCTGCGTTTTCGCTTTTGCTGTTACCGATTTTTGCCGCTGCGCAAGACGGCGGACAGGCACCGAAAACTGCCGCCGACCTTAATTGTAGCGTCGATATCGCCGAGAATATTCCTACGTCTACGGACTGGGCGACGGTCTATATCGCTCGCGCCGAAGACGGCAGCGCGTGGCAACGTGCCCCGCTTCGCGATCATCACCAGCTCTTATTGAGTGATTCGGAAATGGCGACGATCGAAGGGACCGCCAACAGCTACTCCGATGTCCAACTCTTTATCTACGCACCGCAAGACAATGGCGGCGGCGGTCTGCGCAAACCGGATTACGCGACATGTATCAATGTCGGGCAGGCGGACAAAGAAGGAAATTTCAAATTCTCCTTCAATTCTCGTATGTTATGGGAAATGCTCGGCAAGGACATTATCGTCGATGCTTTTTATAAAATGGAAGAAGACTGGGAGAAGGTACCCGGAGAAGTCGAATCCCAGAACTTTTTTATCGGAACGCATAGTTTCCCCTCGCAAATGACTGTGGCGGCAGCCGGTGATCCTAAGGATTGTCCGCTGCTTTGTAATGAAAGCAATATGGTCGAAGGGGTCAGCCTCGACCCGCTCCAACTTGATCCAAAACTGCTCGGTTCCAACTTTGACGACCTTGGCGGTCGCACCGCCGTTGTGGCACGTTCTCCGGGCGAACATACCTTTTATGCCGGATCGACCGGTGACAACGAACGTGATCAGGAACATTTGACCGAAGTCGCCCTCAAGTCGCTTTCGATGGAGCGTCTCAAACGCGCCCTCCTCGGCAATCCCTATGCCGGCAATCGCCCTCCTGGTATCGATCCCTTGACCCCGGAAGGACTCCGTGAGGCAGCCGAAAGCAAGGGCAGTTCTTCCGCCGAGATCCAACAACTCGTGCGTCAATTGCGCACATTGATGACCGATGAAGACTACCAAGGCGACCTCAAACTTCTCATCAGTCAGAACGATGAAGGGGAGAGCAGATCGCTCTTTGCCTATCTCCCTCCGGCGGATTCACTCGACAACCTGCCGAATACTCCGGAAGAATTCCCGGATTTTGTCCTCGATGAAAACGGTATGCCGGTAAATCTGCCGCAACAAGTCCAAAACCTGGGTGGGCAAACCCCGACCGGACAAGCACGACCAAAACCAAATCCGAAGCCGAAAGCTTCCAATGCCAAAAAATCGAACCCTCCAAAAAAAGGTGGTGGCGGCGGCAAAGCAAAAAGCAGTAATAAAAAACCGGCACGGAAAGGGCCTCCGGGTGGTGCACCTGCTCCCAAGCCGCCTGCACCAAAGAGAGCCGAAGTGCTCGAGAGCATCGACAACTGGTTCTTGCCACCGGCACCGGAATTGACCGCCGAGCTCTTCCCTCCCAATGTCAGTACCAATGAGACCTGGCCGGAAGACCTCCTCAATATGATCAACTTTTGGACCGGCGGACTCGAAAAAAACGATTGTCTCGCCCTTGACGATGTCAACTTCGAAAGAAGCATCACAAAAGGTGACATGGAGATCGATGCCGACTATATCTGTCAGTATTCTTATGTCGGTGGTCTGACTCCGCAGATCCTCCTCAATTCCGCTGAAGCGGTCGAGCTCGAACCGAAATTCGTCGACGCACGCATCGTTGAAGCGGATACAGCCTTTACCGCTGCAAACGGTTGGCAACTTGCCGCCGGCAAAAAGTCTCCGGTCGCCTATCGCTACGAATTCACCGCTGACTTTCCGACGAATCGCATTGCCGAATTCTGCACACAAAAAAGTCGCCTGAGCAATTTCTTCGACAGCGTAAGCGCGGCTTACGGATTGACTTCGGCAGAGACAAGTGTGCTCGCGAGCGAGATCAACAAAGAAGTCAAGAACGCTGCCAGTGATGATTTCCTCACTTTCCGTCTTGCCGATCCGTCCGATATCGCCGCCCGTTTCGTCTGGAACGGCAATGGTGAGCAACTTGATATTCTCGGACTTTTCTTC
>CAZYXI010000228.1:0-2253 GCA_964651215.1 uncultured Candidatus Peribacteria bacterium | reverse complement strand
GGGAGATTCGGGGTCAAACACCAAATTCATTCTATTATGTAACCGAACCACCTCCTGCTGCAAAACAGTTTCAGCGACAAGCTCGTCCACGACAGCTTCATTAGCCACTGTTGGCTCAAGTGACCGATTAGTTTCCATATTGCCAAAGTCAGACATAGGATGAAAAAAAGGAATTTTTTTTACTGACAACAATCCATTGTTGTCACTCCACTTTTTGTGGTGAGCCATTTAATTCCGTTTCGATTTCTTTGTCAAATAAAATCTTTTCGATTTTTTACTATTTGTTTTTGTGGCTTTCTAAAGGCAAAAATCACTACCGCACTTTGATGATTTCGCACCGTAGCATGTGCCGAGATTCACAAATCATGTCGGGCGAGACTTTCTCATCCGCAATCCATTCCTCCATTTTCGCAAGCAATCGCTGATACAGATGATCGTTCACACAAAACAATGAAGACCACGGACGATATTCGAGGATATGCAGGAGGTCTCGAATGGTAAACGGCACACGAAAATGTAGAGACTTTGTGGCGATTGTGTCACCAAGCTTTGTTTCTGCAAGAAATATCGTGGCTTGTGGTAGACCCAATCGCCATGGCAGACCCACCTGACTTGCCTCAGGACTCGATATTCCGAGTTGCTTCCTTGTGTCGATGTAATACGCCCAAAATTTCGCCAGCAAATCTCCATTCGGTTCATATTTCCTGCCGAGACCAAAATCATAAACATCTCCCTTTTCACTGATCAACAGCAAATAGCCTTGCGACTTGGTGACACGACACAGCTCTCGCAATGCCGACTTCCAATCCGACATTCCATGGAGCACCGAACTCACAAGGGAATAATCACACGTATTTGCTTGGGATCCAAGCTGAAGGAGGTTGTCTTTTTGGAGGGCAACATTCGTAAGGCGTGACTTTTGGATCTTTGCGTGAAAGACCGCAAGCATCTCTTCTGAAGCATCAATACCGGTAATCTGCAGCTCGGGAAAATTCTGAGCAAGAGGAAACGCAATTCTGCCGGTGCCACAGCCGGCATCAAGCAGCTTGGTCGAAATTGGTGGTGACTTTGTCTCGGTCAAGAGTTTGACTTGCTTCCACATTTTCAAAACAACCTCAGGCGGCATCGGTCGCCCGAGTTCGTAATTTTGTGCAATGGCGTGCTGATTCCATCTTGGACTCGTCACTTCCCTTTCTTCATGTGATCGCCGATCGCTTCCAACGCGCGCAAAGCTTCGACCGGCAACATCCAGATCGTCGTATTCGACTGGTCACTCGAGAGGTCGTTGACCGATTGCAAGGTGCGCAAATGCAACGCGCCCGGCGCGGAAGAGAGCATCTCTGCCGCCTTTTTCATGTTTTCCGCTGCCGCCAATTCGCCTTCCGCTTTGATGATGACAGAACGTTTTTCGCGCTCGGCTTCGGCTTGTTTCGCCATGACGCGCTTCATCTCATCATTGACGGAGATGTCCTTCAGTTCGACCGAGATCACGTCGATCCCCCACGGGTCGGTGGCGGCATCGACTTCTTCTTTGATCTCTTTCGAAATCGCCTCACGATTGCTGAGCAGATCATCAAGTTCGGTCTGCCCGACGACATTGCGCATGGTGGTTTGCGCAAGCTGCGTGATGGCGTACCAAAAGTTTTCCACTTCCAAAAACGCCTTCGCGGCGTCCTTGACTCGATAATAGATGACGACATTGATCTGTGCCGAAACGTTGTCTTTGGTGATCGCTTCTTGATCCGGCACGTCGACCGCCTTGGTGCGGATATCGACTTTGTACATTTTTTGCAGGATCGGGATCACGATGCGCCAACCGGGCTGTTTGATGCCGGTATATTTTCCAAACGACAGCATCACACCGCGTTCGTACTGATTGACTTGTTTGACAAACACGAGCAAAAATACGACGGCAAGAATGACAATGGTGGCAAAATATTCCATGGGTCAGAAAAAAGCTGACACCATTTTGCGCTTTTGGACAAAAAATGCAAAACTGTCGCCACTTGGAAAAGTGAGGGCGGTCATTCCGGCTTCCATCTTCGCAAAACTCCGGTGGACAGGTGACCAAAATCGGAAGGTGTCTCGTTTTCCTGATATAATCTCAGCGATTTCCTACGTCTTGCTTCTTGAATCTTGAATCTAATTATGAATACCGGCAAAAAACTCTACAGCGAAGGGCAAGATTACGAGCAGGTCTTGCTGAAAGACATACGCAAACAGCTGCAACAGACCGCGCCGCTCGAAACTTTC
>CAZYXI010000227.1:0-2259 GCA_964651215.1 uncultured Candidatus Peribacteria bacterium | reverse complement strand
CTTGGATTTGGCAAGGGATACAAATATCCGCACAATGGCACGCGCAATGATGTCAATCTGCCCGACAAGATCAAAGACAAACGCTTTTTTATCGATGAATAAAGCGGCGGTTGAGTCCGATTAGAAGTGCAAAAAGCACGCTGCCCAACAAGATTCCCGTCATTGGTGCGCCGGCACCGGCGGTTTTTTGCGGAAGCTGGACATAGTATTTTTGAAGCACCGCTGACTCGAATTGCGGTTTTTGCATGCCTTGGACAAGGCTGATTTCGGCAGCTTGTTCGAATTCGGTTTCGCCGAGCGAACCGGTGACCGTTGCTCGCAGGAGCGTGTTCGAATACGAATCGGCACCGGAGCGGACCGCAAAGCGGATGATCCAGCGTTCACCCGGCGTCAGACTTGGGCGCGTAAAGACGAGTTTGTCGGCATCCGCATGGAACGCATACGCCTGATTGGTCGAAAGCAGGTCGAGCTCTGCAAACGGAAAAGTGACCGTTGCCTTAAGATCGGTCTGCACGAGACGCGAACGATTGGCGATACTGAGGATGAGGCTCGATTCTTCTTCAGCAAAGAGTACTTTGGTATCGGCAAAAAACTCCGCCTGAAGCGAATTATTTTCATTCGTTTCGATCGTTGTGGTCGGCGAAGCGCTCGCCTCCGCTGCTTTGTTGGGACTGGAAACGGGAGTGCGGCTCGGTGACGGATCGAAATCCGCCGGTGTGGTCGGCGCCGAACTGCCATTCACAATTTTTGCTTGTCGCGATGGCTCGGGCAAAACCGTCAAGACGATCCTCGCGACGTTGTTGCGCGTATCGGTTTCGGTTTCTTGCGCCGAGATCGTGCTGAATGTCGAGCGTTCGCCGTTCTCACTTGTAAAGGCAACGCGCGCCTGATAGCGAAGTGTTCCCTCTGCACCGGCTGCAAGCGTACCAAGTGAACAGACGAGTTTTTGCATGTCATCGACACATTGCTCGGGAGGATCGATGATGTTTAAAAAACGTTCGCGACCGTAATAATCCTCGATCACGACATTGGTCGCCGGCTGTTCACCTTCGTTGCGATAGACGAGTTCGACGGTGACAAAGTCGCCTTTTTCGATCGTGCTTTTGGAATGGCCGACCAGGCGTTTTCCCAAGTAGAGATCGACGCCGGACGCTCCTCCACGTTCTTGACTGCTGAGCTCGACATCAACATCAACTGGGTCCTGCTCGATTTCCGCTGCCGCGACCGGCACCAGCGAGACCGAAAGCAAGAAGAGTGCGAAGAGTGTGCGCATAGAGATTCAAAAATCAGGGAAGCATCATCCCCAATAATATATATTTTGTCAAATAAACAATAAATGTCAAAAAAGGAGTGGTTGCTTTTTTCGCACTTTTTTCTCAAAATACGTCGGTGTTGAAGGAAGAAAATGCCGCGCTTTCGTGCGGATTCTAACCCTTGTATAACGCGGAGAGATGGCAGAGTGGTCGATCGCGCACGACTCGAAATCGTGTTTCCGAGCAATCGGAACGAGGGTTCGAATCCCTCTCTCTCCGCCAGTTTTTTGTGCCGTCAGGCATACAAAACAGGATGAAGAGTGTGGAGATGAGAATCCGGATTTTTGCGAGCGGAGCGGAGCGAAAATGGGTTCGTAGACCGAGCCAAAGCCGAGACAAGCTTGCTTGATCGAGGCGCGGCGAGAGTCGCCGCTACCGCGGTATCCCTCTCTCTGCCACAGTTTTTCCGAATCAAAGTTCCACAAAATCAAAGCCATGTATCATTCGTTCTTAAGCACATTGCAAAATAGTAGAATATCCCTTCCGATATGCTACGATTACGGGCGATGACATTTTTGATACCATACCTACCGAAATACTGATCATAATCTTGGCGTTCGTTTTGGGTGCGTTTGTCCATATTTTTGGTGTCGATCAACAGATTTCCGATAAGTTTCCCAGACTCCAAAAAGCGCGAACCATTTTCTATCAAATGGTAATCGTCTATTTGCTGTTCAAGATCGGTTTTAATGGGGGACAATCCATTCTGTCCGAGTCCTTGAGCCACATCGCCGTTACATCTCTGATCGCGGTGACGGTCTCTGTGCTCTGGACACTTTTTTTGTTGTACGTTCTGCGGCGATGGTCTTCGTTTGAGCGATTGACACAGATCTCGATCGCCACACATTTCGGTTCGGTCAGTGTCGGCACATTTATCGCGGCGTTGGAGTTTTTGGCGGCACTGGGAGTCGAGGTGACCAGCAGTGTCGTATTGTGGCTTGCCGTC
>CAZYXI010000226.1:0-2263 GCA_964651215.1 uncultured Candidatus Peribacteria bacterium | reverse complement strand
CAGGACACCCTTGAGGCTCGAGTACAAGAAAATCCCGAAGTGTCCCTTCTTGTTCATGGGATCTGCCAAAACCCACTCGGAGTCGATGCACCGAAAAATCATTGGCAAGCAATTGCAGATCAGCTCAAAGAAATGAACATTACTTTACAAATCGATTTGGCTTATCTTGGTTTTGCAAAAGGAATTGAAGAAGATACCGCCATGATTCGATTTTTTCATCAAAACGGGGTAAAGATGCTTGTCTTTTTTTCCGGTTCCAAGTTGTATCATTCGTACGGAGAGAACCGCATTGGTGCAGGATTTGCAGCTAACTTTGAGAATCCGAAGGATATTCAAGGGAATGCTCTCTTTGAAATTCGTCAAAGTACTTCTGCCGTTCCTGAGCGCGGGCAAAGGATTGCTCACAAAATCGAAACTGACTCAGAGATTCAGAGTGAACATCGCAAGTGGGTTGGGGAAACGCGTGGACGTGTAGACGAGAACCGCAATACAATTTTGCAAATTCTCGGAGACAAGGCACCTCAATATTTAAGAGAATCCAAAGGAATTTTCTTTCAGCTTGAAACGAGCAGCCCCGAACAACTCGCGGCGAAACTTTTTGTAGAACTTGGTAAGGCAATGAAATGGGGTGAATTTGAACACGCTTCCGACTTTTCCCGTGTCGCTGTCATTCCGGTTGCTGGAGAAGGAGTCCGCCTTAATCTTGCTGCTCTCAATGCACGTACATAGCAAGCAGTTGGGGAGGCACTCAAAAATGCCTTGTGATCTTGTGGTTGTCCTTCCCCCACCTCCCACGGAAACTTTACCCAGCCGTCCTCATGAGCGGCAAAATACTCCGGATCGACATGGCCGCGTGAGACGAGTGCGGCAAAGCGTGCCATCGGGTATTGCTGCCGGATGGTGCGCATGGTCTCGCCGCTATCGACAATATCATCCACAAACAAGATCTTGTTGCTGCCGATCACAACCGGATCGATCTGTACCGAGATGCCTTCGACTTTGTGAAAGGCGATCTGTCCGCGTTGCTGCTCTTGGTAACTGCTCAGGCAGAGAGTGTGGATGACTTTGATCTCCAAGAAGCGAGCGAGAAAATATGCAGGGATCAAGCCGCCGCGTGTGATGGCGATGATGGCTTCGTACTTGCCTTTGCCGATTTGTGCCGCAAGAACGCGAGCATCTTGCTCGAGGCGTTCCCAGGTGTAGATGATTTCGTTCGACATAGTCTTCGTTAGCGACAATATCCATGAGATACCCTTCGACTCTCTGCAGCTGATGATGAGAAAGTCAGGTCGGTCTCGTGATCACGATTTCGTTTGCTTCGGTCTTTGGACAAAATAAACGACCGCGGCGAACAGCAAAAAACCAATGGTGCTGATCGCATAGATCGCAAGCGGATGCAAAGCAGTGCCTGTATTTGCTGCAGGAATCATCTTTGGGGGGCTGCCCGCACCCAATGCCTCCAAGTCTTCATCTGCGTTGGCAAGGAGCGTCGTGCGACTGCAAAGACTTACCTTGCGGTCAGCATCCGTTCCATTCGCATAGACAAGATATTCTGCTCCATCTTCAAAATTATAACCGCAACTGGCGCTCTCACGTGCAGTCGTTATGCTCACCTCCGCAGGGATATCGCCTTTCCAGACTTCCGCAACGACAAAAGTCACCTTGATCGGATCGGCGCTCCTCATGCTCAGACCTTGTCGCTCGTCTTGTGCGGTGACCGTGCCGGAAAAAACCGCGGTCGCATTTGCCAATTCTTCACCGGGTGGACGCGGTATGATGCACGAACAGGCAAACGCCTGCGACAAATCAGTCACAAACAAGAATGTGGCGACAAAAACGAGGGCGGATCGTTGCATGGGATGACCTAGTAAAACAGTTCACTGACGGATTTTTCGCGCAGGACATTCATGATCACGTTGGAAATGAGCGGAGCGATCGAAATCATGGTCAGATTTTTGAGGGGATTCTCTTCGATGATCGGCAACGAGTTTGTCACTACGATTTCGGCAAACTTCGCTTTGGCGAGCCGTTCGAGCGCCGGACCGGAAAAAATCGCGTGAGTCGCACACAGACTCACCTTATCGAGCGCTCCTTGGGCAACAAGGACTTCCTTTGCTTTGCAGACCGAGCCGGCAGTATCGATCATGTCATCGACCAAAATCGTCCGTTTGCCTTTGACATCGCCGATCACATGCGACATCTCGCACTTGTTGTGCTCGGGACGACTCTTGTGCAGGATCGCGAGACCGACGCCGAGCGTATC
>CAZYXI010000225.1:0-2286 GCA_964651215.1 uncultured Candidatus Peribacteria bacterium | reverse complement strand
CCGAAGCGCTTGTCGATCTCTACGCACGCGAAGGCAGGCTGTTTGTCTTGGGTGAGCAGAAGATCTACGAGATCAAGCTATAGACCGAATCATATTATTAGGACATGCAAGTAATAGCGGTTCCGCGTTTACAGCAAATAGGTTTGGAATGCGGACCGACTGCAATTGCGATGGTAAAAGTCAGACTACGATGATACAACACAGTGAGAAAACGATGGCACAAATTGAAATTGGGCTTTTTTCGCTTATGGTTGTGATAATCGCGATTATCAAAATTCAAGAAAAATATTACGACCTCATATTTATTCCAATTCTGTTTTGTGTTCTCCTCCGAATCATCTTTTTAGTTCATAATGACAGACTGACCATCAGTGCCGATCTTTTTAAGAAAGAAAACATCTGGAAAGGAGTGCTGGGCTACTTGGGGATGACACTGTTTCTACTGGGGATGTTGATATGGCAATCCGATCCAATACAATTTCCTTCATGGCTAAACGACAACGAAAGCGTTGTATTTTTGGCGGCACATACACTTGCTCAGGAGATTGTTTTTAGGACATATCTCGTAAACCGCTTAAAAAAAGCATTACGTTCAGGATTTGTGATTTCGTTTTTTGGTGGCGCAATCTTCGCAATCGCCCACTTAGCCCTCCCTGAAATTTCCGCCATTCTGCCATACCTATTCATCGTTGGCTGTTGCTGGACATACCTTTATACCCGATATCCAAACATTCTCCTGGTATGGTTATCGCACTTTTTGGGAAACCTTGGTATAAATCTCGTTACTTGAGTAACAAAATTAAAACACTTCCGCTTGGATCGCGTCTTTGCGGATCCGCTTTGTCCGTTCCGCGAGTGATTCCATCAATTCGGTGTGCACACGTTGGGTGATAATATCGCGCTCGAAGAAATCGTTGATCAACTCTTTTTCAAGATTCAGACAATTCCGTTTGGTGAGGTAGAACTTGCGATGCTTGAGAAACTTGGAGAATTCGCGCTCGAGTTCGAGCTGCTTTTCTTGAGCATTGAGGTGCCACTTTTCGTATTGATTGCGGACGATACTAAGAACATGTTCTTCCATAAAAAGTCCATTCCGTTCCAATTCGTCCAAATGTTTGATCACGTTCCAAGCCGAGATCCGTCGCGCACGATAGCGTTCGTGCTTGTGGACGATCTGTCGGCGTTTCCATGAATCAAAGAGATGTTTGTAAAACGGGGTCCGTGCCAGTCGACCCAAGAGGTAGGATAAACGATGTTCGGTCTGTTTGATCCGGCGAGAAAACGGCGTGGGCGATCGATCGCGTTCTTGTTTTTTGTCAAAGAGCAGACGCTCGCGCTGGCGCTCGATACTATGGGTCAGTTCGGCAAGTGTGTGCTCGGAGATCTCTTCGGAAGCGAACAATTGGTTAAAGACTTTGCGCTCGACACCGAGACAGTGCTTGCGCAAGATAAAGAGGAGTTCGTGGGTGGTAAAGGACTTTTCTTTGTGAAAAAGCTGCTTGATCTTGTTGCTTGCCTTTTGCTCCGCTTTCTCGTAATTGGAGGTGATATTGCGAAAGACATCTTCACTCACATAGCCTTTTTGATAGATCTTCTCGAGATGTTCGCGCATCGTATGCGCCACCAGGACATGACTTTCTTCGATCTCCAACATGTCGACCGGAGTAAAATTCATCAGACCGAATTTCTTCAGGAGCCAACGGATCGTGGTCGCATTAAAAAGAAAAAGAAAGATGATCACGGTGACGGTCATCGACTGCAGTAAGTGGATACCGGGGAAATCGGGTGGCAGCAAGAGCAGCATGACCACCGCAAGCGCCCCGCGCAATCCGCCATGAGCAATGATCACTTGCCACGAAAACGGAACCAAAAAAATATTGTTACGCGTGAAAAGGTTTGTGACAGTCAGCACCGGAATCACAGAGACAAATCACCACACCGATCGCCGCCAAAGAGAGCAGCCAATAATCGCTCATATCCACGCGGATCACGGAAATACCGATCAGCAAAAAGACAATACTGTTGACGATAAACGCCATGTGATCCCAAAAGTGTTGCATCGTCTCCAGCACGCTCGGAGAGATCTTGTTCCGTCCAAAATTACCGAGCACCACACCCGCAAAGACCGTAGCGATGATACCCGAGACACCGAGATATTCCGCGAAGAGAAAAGTGGAATGCGCCAAGATCAACGCCAAGGTCATTTCGACATTTCGGTTTTCTCGCACCCATTCGATCATTTTCGAAAAGAAAAAACCGATCATCACTCCAAACAGCGCACCGCCT
>CAZYXI010000224.1:0-2294 GCA_964651215.1 uncultured Candidatus Peribacteria bacterium | reverse complement strand
CTGGGAGAGGCTGCACGCTTTGGTGTCGGTCCCAACGGCATCCTGCTCGGTGATCCGAGCGTGTCTCTCGGAATCCCCCTCCAAGAAGTCGAGATCGAACCCGATCCGCTCGCGGACGAGCCTTTAGATCCGGAAGAGGTGCCAACGCCGACTCCGACAGCCGATGTCGATCCGCTTGCCGATGACGAAGAACTTCCGGAAGAACCCTTACCGCAGACCACATGGGAGCCGAAACTGTTTGCCGGTTTCGATCGCGGTATCGGCAAAGAGGTGATCCGTTATCCGGACAAAAAGATCGAATCCGCGACGACATATGATTACAACGGTGATATCTATCCCGATCTTTTGCTCGCGACGGGCGAAGGCAAAGCGCGCGTGCTGATGAATCTGGGAGATCTCGGCTTCCGTGATGTCGGCGAGATCGTGGCGGATGCCGAAGGACTCCACTCGCCGGTTGCGATCGATACGGCGGAGGACGGCTACGACGAGATCATCGCGATCGATGATACATCCGAGCTGAAGCTTTTTCATAATACCGAGGAGGTCATTGAGCGCAATACCGACGAGCTTACCTTGCCGACCGGCAAATTCATCAGTCTCAAGGCGACCGATTTCGATCAAGACGGATTCGATGATCTGCTGGCACAAGACAGCGAAGGACGAATCGTGATCCTGTGGGGTGCGGCGAGCGGGTATACCGATACCGCAAGTACCGAACTGGGGAATTTTGGCACGCAGATCGAAGAAGGGGATCTTGCCGAAAACAACACGCTGATCTCGATCCCCAATATCACCGAACGCAGCAACAATACGATCCCGCTCTATATCAAAGCGCCGATCACCGCCGCCGACGGACTCACCACGGTCGACGATGTTCTGATCGCCGAAGGCGAAGAGGAAGAAGAAGCCCTGACCGATCCGACTTTTTCCGCTTTGCTGCAGACCGAGGAGCAGTTTCCACAGAGTTTTGACGAATCGATCGGTCAAACACGTCGCGCGGGACTGCAAAATATCGCACTCTTTGCGACGCTCGACGATGTTGCCGGCGGACTCCATGTGGAACTGACGATGAGTGACGACAATGACGGAGCGGTCAATGAAGGGGATGTGATCTCATTTACCTTGGAACTTGATAATGATACCGATCGCGATCTGCATTTTGCTCTCGCGCATGTGCTGAACCCCGCGCTTGCCATCATCGAAAGTTCGCTCACCGTCCCTGATTCGTGGCCTGAGGATCGACCGGAACCGCGCCTCCAGACTTTGTCGCAAGGACAATTACGCATCCTCGGCATTCGCTTGAACGAAGGCGAATCGCGCACGTTGCGCTTTCAGGCGGAAATGACCGAGCAGCTCGAGATCACGCCCTTGATCCGCAACGACCTGGCGTTCGAAGCGTATCCGGCGGACGGCAAGCCCGATGTCACGGTGATCATTCCGGGTCTCAATGGGCAATACCATTATTTGTCCGGCGGAGGTCGCGACTTCACCGAATATTTCGAATACGCCTCCGCGAGCGAAGCCGCCGAGATTTTGGGTGATATGACCGATACCGACGGAGACGGAGTGCCGGACACTTTCTTAACCGATACCAACGGCGATGGACGCATCGATGTTTCCGATCAGGTCTTTGACCGCTTCAAAACCGATACCGACGAGGATGGCTATCCGGACAGTTGGGATGAGATGAACGGAGTCTGGGATGATTATCTGAATGAAGATTGGCAGAATGCCCTCGAGCAATTTCAGGATATCGGCGAAGAGATCATGTCTTATACGGCTTGCGATGGCGGTTGTCTTGATATTCCGATCAATTTCGCCTTTTTGGTGCCGGGGACATTCAATCTCTTCGATGTGCTTGTCAAAAAACTGGGAGGTGTGCAGGATGCGGTGCGCGGTGGCGGTGGCGGATCCGACGTACCGGGCGCGGATTTTGGTGTTTCACCGGAACTGCAACAGTTTGTCAGCGGGGCGCAAGAAGCGGTTTCGGGTCTGTTTGGTGGCGGTGGCGGTGGCATGTTGGGGGGCTTGATGGACAAGGCGACCAGTTTTCTCGATGATACCGCCGGTGAAGCGACCGATCTTTTGAAGCGTGTCCAAGAAGGTCTCGGACTCCCCTCGGGGCCGATCGTCGGGAGTCCGGTCTTCGGCATCATCCCGAGTTTCCCGTTTGTCTGCAGTGGTTCGAAGTGCTACGAGCTTTCTTCGACCTTCCGCATGTACGTCTCGCCGACCCTGACCGGCGGCGTGGGCGTACCGCCGTTTCGATGTGAGCCTGGACACGCCGGCCTGAA
>CAZYXI010000223.1:0-2299 GCA_964651215.1 uncultured Candidatus Peribacteria bacterium | reverse complement strand
ACACATCAGCAGCGACTAGGAGATTCTGCTCGTATCGCCCTCAGAAGCTTGGAGGACGTAAAAGCTTTAGCAACAACACGAAATCCAGAAGATGCGTTGGCGATAATCCATGCGCATGTATTAGGTTTGGCAAAAGCTTATGTCCATTCACTGATGCAACAAGTCGAGGAGATTGATACTCGAGTTTTTCATGGTATTACTGAACAGATCCAATCAATCTTTGAAGGAGTTTTAGCAATGATCGATGATTTGCGAGGTGATGAAGAATTTAAGGCTGATGAGACACGGAGATTTTTTGAAGTAATATTCAATTCATAGGCCATAATCTTGCATCCTGACGATACTGATAATCAAAGACTTCTCAAATATTTTCAATCACATTTGCGTTTCAAGAACCAGTATTTAGGTATGGAAGTTTAAATAAGCCCAAAAAAAATTTGCATTTCACATAAAACTTTGGTATCATACCTTGAAGCGCTGATGATTACTGGTAGCATGTGTCATCCCCGAATCGAATTTTGGAATCACTTCTGATGAAACACAAATTAATCACTCTTTTTCTCGCTTGCTCTTGCGCTTTTTCGCCGATGGGCACGCAGGCGTTTTTTGATCAACCTGTTTCCGAATCCAAACAAGCATATTCCGAAAGTGCTTCCAAAGAGCTGCAAGCGAATCTTTTTGCCGAAACAAGTCTTGAAAAGCATAGTTCGTCTGAACAGGCGCATTGGGGGTACTTCCTGCTCTTTGTGCTTGCGCTTTCGATCGTCTTTTCAAATCGCAGAAAAAGAGTTGCGATCCCATGGAAAAGCGTTTCCGAATAACATCTGCTCAGAGTCTTTTTTGTGTTAGCGAGGGTCGATTATTTTGTAAACGCGATTTTGCTGAGAATCGATGACGAGCGGATGGCGATCGGAGAAATATGCTTCGTTGGCGCCATAGTTTTGGATTTCCGGATAGCCGATCACGACAAAGTCGATGTCGTATTGCTGCAAAAGTCTTTCCGCTTCTGCTCCTCCGGCAAACATAGTGCGCATATCTTGGTAGCGCTCGCCATCTTTCAGACCGTACGTCCACATCCAGCCGCGATAGCCGAGCAGGATATTTCTGCCGGTGAGCCCGGCGACCCAATTGGTCACGCGATCGGCGGTCAGCACGACTGCGGTCGGGTCACTCAGATCGCGGAATGTCCGCGCGATGACAAATTCTTCTTGCGAAAAAATCGTGGATTCGCGCACGATAAAATTTGCCATATCCTTTGGCAGAGGAGCGTTTTTGTCGATGCGTTGTTCTTCGGCATGACCGGTGTGAATACCGATTTCGATAAAGCCACCGAGCATGAGGAGAGGCAACGTGATCGTCATTGCGATAGCGACGATGGCACGGTTTTTCTGTTCCCACAAATCCTGAAAGTACTTGATGATCGGAATCGTCAAAAACAGATACGCCCAGGTGAGGATCTTTTGATTATCCCAATCCCACGGCTGAAACACGACGATGTTGCAGACGATGAAGATCACAAAGCCGCTCATCACAAAGGGGTCTTGCCACAGCCTTGTGCGCACGGTCGCCCAAAGCGCGAGCGGCAAAAACACGCTCCAATTCATCAGCCAAAAGAAAACGACATTATGGTCGAGTGGGCCGCTGTTTTTCATCCAGCCAAACTGCAAATGGACAAAGCCGTCCCCGACACCGCCCAGATACATCCACCAAAAGATCGGTAACGACAAGATCCCCGTTGCGAGTGCATAGAGTGCGATCGGTCGCCACATTTTCCAGCGATACGCAAGCAAGACCGCACCGACGATCGACAGCGCGATAAACGAATGGACATGGATACACAGCAGGAATGCCGATGCGACTCCATACAGAGCGATCTGCCACGACCTTGTGTTGTTGTCGAGGCGTGACAAACCGAGCAGCAGCGAAAGCATCCACGGCATGCCGAGCAAAAACGCGCGCTGGGGGATGATCTCACTCACCACGATATTCTTCCAGCCGATCAGGTGTTCGTGATTTTCGGGCAGCAGCGAGCTGCTTGCGACGAGCTCCGGAAAATAATACCAGAGAAACAGAGTGCTGCCGCCTGCCAAAAAGAGCGACACAGCGATAAACGACCACAACCCCGATCTGAGAAAAGCATGATAAAACAAGACGAGGACGACTAACAGCCACGCCGTGATGAGGATGGAAGGGATGACAAAGGCGGCGGCTTCACCGACACCCCATTTCATCAGTACGCCCGACAGCGCATCCATCGCAAACGGATAGCTAAAATCGGCACCAAAAAAAAGCGGATGAC
>CAZYXI010000222.1:0-2333 GCA_964651215.1 uncultured Candidatus Peribacteria bacterium | reverse complement strand
CGCAGATAAAAACAGACAAAACAACTCGCTAGACCGTTCCTGCAATATTGATTTCAAATTTGTCATTTGTAATTGACACGGTGATTCCGTTTTTGCAAAGAATCCGCTACAATCCTCTGCGATTCTTACAAACCATGACACAGGATTACAAAGTCAAAGATATTTCGCTCGCTGATTTCGGTAAAAAAGAGATCGAACTGGCGGAAAGAGAAATGCCCGGTCTGATGGCGCTTCGTGCGGAATTTGGTGACAGCAGACCCCTCTCGGGCGCGCGCATTGCCGGCTGTATCCACATGACGATCCAAACCGCTGTTTTGATCGAAACCTTGGTCAAGCTCGGCGCGGAGGTGCGTTGGAGTTCGTGCAATATCTTTAGCACGCAAGACCACGCGGCGGCGGCGATCGCCGCGCAAGGGATTCCCGTTTTTGCCTGGAAAGGCATGTCCGAAGCGGACTATGACTGGTGCATCGAGCAGACGATCGTCGGCAAAGACGGCTGGCGACCAAATCTGCTGCTTGATGACGGCGGCGATTTGACCGCGATCGTCCATGAAAAATATCCGGAACTGCTCGCGGAAATCAAAGGCGTTTCCGAAGAAACGACCACCGGCGTCCATCGCCTGCATCAGATGCATGATCAGGGAAAGCTGAAAATGGCGGCGATCGATGTCAATGACGCGGTCACAAAATCAAAATTCGACAATCTTTACGGCTGCCGCGAAAGCCTGGTCGATAGCATCCGCCGCGCGACCGATGTGATGCTGAGTGGCAAAGTCGCCGTGGTCGCCGGTTTTGGCGATGTCGGCAAAGGCTCGGCGCAAAGTTTGCGCAACAACGGCTGCCGTGTGCTTGTGACGGAGATCGATCCGATCTGCGCGCTGCAAGCGGCGATGGAAGGCTTTGAGGTCACGACGATGGAAACAGCGGTCAAAGAAGGCGATATTTTTGTAACGGCGACGGGATGCAACAAGGTGATCACGAGAGCGCATCTGGAAACGATGAAAGACGGTGCGATCGTCTGCAATATCGGGCATTTTGACCACGAGATCGATGTCGCTTCGGTGCGCGCTGAACAGTGGACCGAAATCAAGCCGCAAGTGCACGAAATCCGCTTCAAAAACGGCAAGAGTATCATCCTGCTCGCGGAAGGACGACTCGTCAATCTGGGCTGTGCGATGGGACATCCGAGTTTTGTGATGAGTACGTCGTTTACCAATCAGACTTTGGCGCAGATCGAACTGTGGACCAAGCCGCAAAATTACCCCATCGGCGTGCATCGTCTGCCAAAGGCGATCGATGAAAAAGTCGCTGCGCTGCACCTGGCAAAGGTCGGTGCCAAGCTGACAAGGCTTACGCCCGAACAGGCGGAGTATCTTGGCATTCCGCAAGATGGACCGTTTAAAGCGGAGTGGTATCGATATTAAAAGTTGACAAGTCACTCCCTTTACACTAGAATTTATATGTACACTGGGCGTTGGGCAGAAATGTCCAACGCCTAATTCTTATCAAGAGCAATGCGAGCCTGTTTCTTTATCGACGGATTCAATCTTTATCATGCTATAGATAAGAATTTTGTTCATGAAAAATATAAGTGGCTGAACTTAAGAAAACTGGCTGATATACTAAAAAATTCTGATGAAAAAATCATCGATGTGATTTATTTCACTGCAGATTGCAATTGGAGCGAAGAAAAACACAGCAGACATAAAGTCTATATTCAAGCGCTTTCACACGCGGGAGTGCGTATTGTGAAGGGCAAGTTCCAAAGAATTCCGAAAACTTTTCTCAAAAGCAAAATGGAGGTGGCTAATAGTGACGTGAATGAGGATGAGCTTCCGCAATATCTTACTTTCTACACTTACGAAGAGAAGAAAACAGACGTTAATATTGCGGTACAACTACTGGAGTACGCTTTTCGCAACGAATTTGATCATGCTTATATTATTTCAGAAGATAGCGATTTAATCCCGGCAATAAAATCAATCAAGAAGTTATTTCCGGATAAGCTGATAACCACAATAGTGCCGCCCTTTGCCAATGGCTACTTCATACAGCAAGAAAGTGACTACCATAATTTCATCAGTGAAAATCATCTCAAAAATTCAATGTTCGATGATGAAATACCAATCGGCCAGCAAATACTGTTAAAGCGACCAGAACAATGGAATTGAACTGCAAATAATTACTTTCCACTAAACTTGTACTTGCGTCCGCGCATGCTAAACGCCTGTTCCGTGCCTTCGAGCACATCGAGCACATGTCGGTTCATCACCGGATTTTCGAGCGCACCGGAGACGACTTCGACATGATGGTCTTTGTCTTTGTGGATGCGT
>CAZYXI010000221.1:0-2350 GCA_964651215.1 uncultured Candidatus Peribacteria bacterium | reverse complement strand
TCAGTTTTTTGTCAATCACCGCGCATCCTTCAGTGCTTGATCCTTAAGCATATCGATCTCGTCCCTCAGTTCCGCCGCGCGTTCGAACTCGAGATTCTGCACGGCAAGTTCCATCTTTTGCTCCAAATCGCGGATAAACTCTTCCACTTTGTCCGCGCGGATCTTTTTGACATTGTGACCCTCCACTTTGTCGAGTTTGGGACCATTGCCCATGTAGGAGATTTTTTTGCGGATCGTCTTCGGGATGATGCCGTGCTTTTTGTTGTGCGCTTCTTGCACGGCGCGACGGCGCTCGGTTTCGGCGATGGCTTGTGTCATCGCATCGGTCATCTTGTCCGCAAACAGGATCGCCTTTCCTTCGGCATTGCGCGCGGCGCGCCCCATGGTCTGGATCAAAGCGTCGCGACTGCGAAGAAAACCTTCTTTGTCCGCGTCCAAGATCGCCACGAGTGAAACCTCCGGCAAGTCGAGTCCTTCGCGAAGCAGGTTGATCCCGACGACGACGTCGATCGTTCCTTCGCGCAGCTCGCGCAATATCTCGATCCGATCCATCGTCTCTACGTCGGAATGGAGGTATTTGACAGCGACGCCGGCATCGACCAGGTAGTTCGTGAGATTTTCGGCGGACTTCTTTGTTAAAGTGGTGATAAGAACGCGCTCGTCTTTCTTTTTGCGGAGAGTGATCTCTTTGAGGACATCATCGACTTGGTGCTTGGTCGAACGCACTTCGATCGTCGGGTCGAGCAGTCCGGTCGGACGGATGATCTGCTCGGAAAAGTTGGTGGGGATTTCTGCCGGCTTGTTGTTTTGCACCGCTTCGGCGACGCCTTTGTAGTAGGTTTCTTTGTCGGTGCCGGCGCATTTTTCAAATTCGTATTTACCCGGTGTCGCGGAAATGCAGACCATCTGCGGCACAAACTTTTCGAATTCGCCAAAGGTGAGCGGACGATTGTCGAGTGCGCTCGGCAGACGAAAACCATAATCGATCAGCTGACGTTTGCGCGAAAGATTCCCCTCGTACATGGCACCGATCTGTGGAATGGTCATGTGCGATTCGTCGACAAAGGTGACGAAATCATCCGGGAAATATTCCAAGAGCGTCGCCGGCGGCTCACCGGCATTGCGGTTACTGAGAAAACGAGTGTAGTTTTCGATCCCGTTGACATAGCCGACTTCGCGCAACATCTCGAGATCGTATTCGGTACGCGTCTGCAAACGATGCGCTTCGAGTGGTCGTCCGAGCGAGTGCAGTTCTTTGACGCGTTCGGCGAGTTCGGCTTCGATCTTGCTCGTCGCCTGATTGATCTTTTCGGTGGTCGAAACGTTGTGCTTCGCCGGAAAAAACACGACTTCCGCCAGATCATGGATCAGCTCGCCGGTAAAACTGTCGACTTCGGAGATCGCTTCGACTTCGTCACCGAAAAACTCGATCCGGAAGGCATTTTCCGAACTCGGCGGCAAGACTTCGACCACATCGCCAAGCACGTGGAACATGCCCTGTTTGAAATCGAGATGCGCGCGTGTGTATTGCACATCCGCCAATTTACGGAGGAATTTGTCGCGCTTGAGCATCTCGCCGCGTTTGACGGTGATGGCGAGGGCTTCGTAGCTTTCGACATCGCCGAGTCCGTAGATGCAGCTGACACTCGCAACGATCAGCACATCTCGCCGCGTGAGCAAGTTGTGTGTCGCGGCGTGTCGGTAGCGATTGATCTCTTCGTTGATCGTCGCCTCTTTTTCGATGTAGGTGTCGGTCTTGGCGATATAGGCTTCCGGCTGATAATAATCGTAGTAACTGACAAAATAACTGACGGCGTTTTCCGGAAAAAACTGTTGGAACTCCGAACAGAGCTGTGCCGCCAGGATCTTGTTGTGCGCTACCACCAAGGTGGGCTTTTGGATTTTTTCGATGATATTCGCCACGGTAAAGGTTTTTCCCGTGCCGGTCGCACCAAGCAAAGTCTGCTTCGGCACGCCTTCATTGAGCCGCGCAGTGATTTCGGAAATGGCGTTCGGTTGATCACCGGCAGGAGAAAAATCCGCATGGAGTTTGAAGGGCTTGTCAGTCAAAAACGATGGAAACAGGCAGAAAGCAATTGTACCGCTTGATTCAGAAAAAACAAGAAAAATGATTGTCAGCGGGGTTTTTTTGAGTCATACTACTTCGGCGTGGCGGGCGTAGCTCAGCTGGTTAGAGCATCAGATTGTGGCTCTGAGGGTCGAGGGTTCAAATCCCTTCGCTCGCCCCATTGACAATTAAATATAAATAGGATTAAATATCATTATGAGTAGCAGCCCGAAAACACCCGTGACGATTCGGCTTAGTCCTGAAAGCCAAGATGCAATTGAT
>CAZYXI010000220.1:0-2350 GCA_964651215.1 uncultured Candidatus Peribacteria bacterium | reverse complement strand
GTCTCTCGTGCATCATCAATGCGGACACATTTTGGACATGCTCGAGGGCAAACATTGGGAACAAACATGGTTCGATCGGGATTATGACCGCGCTCTCGGCAAAAAACGCGCCATCGATGCGATCATCGCAGCATCGCAAAAAATGACTTTGCTGGAATTCCAACGCAAAGACGAATCGATCATCCTCGATATTCGCCGACAATGGCTCGGAAAAGAGCTGCAATATCGCTTCCTTGGCGAAGATCAGACGATCATTGTTTCGCAATATGTGAATCATGATGGAAGTTTTAAGGGTTCGCCGACACAATTCAGCCTGACAAACGGCATAGAAGAGCGCGCCGAACTATGGATGATGTTTGCCACAAGTCCGATGGAACTGGGCGACATGGACATCGAATGTCAGACCCGTTTGGTCGCAATGGCGAAAGCGCTTGTCGATCAAGGAGTACTGGGGAAAAAATGGTTTGTGACCAAAAGCGGACACTTTGCCGATTTGATCTGAAATACAAATGGTGGTGGTGTGAGCGAAACCGACTCCCTTGCGCTTTTTCACTTGGACCCCGGGCAATGGAGTAGATTTGTCAAAAGCATCCAGATAGCATAGACTGGCTTCAGTTTTTCTTTTGCCTCGTTCCCATGATCATCAAACAAAACGTTGTCAGCGCGATCAACAAGCAGATCAATAACGAATTCGGTGCATCGTATGCTTACCTCGCCATGGCGTCGTATTTTTCGAGCATCAATCTCGACGGTTTTGCGACGTGGATGAAGCTTCAGGCAAAAGAAGAGATCGAACACGGGATGAAGCTTTTTGAATATCTTCACAACCGTGATGCCGATGTCGAACTCCTTGATATCAAAAAACCGAAGCAGAGTTGGAAATCCCCCCTTGCCGCTATCGAAGACGTCTATGCCATGGAAGTCACCCAGAGTGGTGCCATCTGCGATTTGGTCGCCCTTGCGGACAAAGAAAAGGAATATACCACGCGCACGATCCTGAACTGGTTTTTGGAAGAACAGATCGAAGAGGAGGCAAACGCGCTGCGGATTTTGGAAAAACTCCGTCTTATCGGCAAAGAGCCGAGCGGTCTCTTGTTTTTGGACAAAGAGTTGGGCGGCCGCCAAGGCTGACCGCAGGGAGAGTGCAAAAGTAAGAAGCTACATATCCTTTCAAGGATTCGTTTTGGACAAAAAGCAGCCTGACTGGTTCCCAAAAATATCTTTTCGTCTTATCATACGAGACGAATTATTACGCGTATGGAGAAATTTGAAGTTCATGTTTTGAAACTGAAATACAAACAAGAGCACCTGACGATCGAATATGGTATTCGTCGCGGAGGAGAAAGGGTGATTTTGTACTTGCATGGTGCCGCATGCGCAAAAGAAGATTTTTTGGACACGATCGATGCCAACGCTTTCAAGGATTTTAAACTGATCGCCTTCGACTATCCCGGATGTGGCAATTCGTCATATCCGAAAAAGACGGGTTGTACCGTGGATGATCTTGTTGAAATAACGCAGATGATCATTTTGAAATTACGGTTACAGAATCTGCATCTGATCGGACACAGTACGGGAGGGTTGGTCGCACTTCTTTTCATCGCCAAATATGGTCATGTGATGTCATTCGCGAGCATCGAAGGGAATCTCCATCAGGACAATTGCCGCTTTTCTCAAACAGTATTACAACAATCAAGAGAGCATTTTTTACAAGATGGTAAGCGCCGCTTGATTACCGAGCTTCAGTCTTCGGAAAACAAAGGGCTGCAAAAGTGGGCAGACCATCTTTCTCTCTCAGCTACTGCATGCGCGTTTTATGATCTATGCCCGAGTCTTGTAGCATATTCGACCGATACAAAGTTGATGCGAATGTTCTGCCGATTGGAAATACCGAAAATATATATCTTCGGTTCGGAGAATAAAGCTCGACTATCATTCCTTGGTGATTTGAAAAAAAACCAATGTTGCCAACTTGTGGAAATTCCAAAAAGTAACCATTTCCCATTTTATGATAATCCCGAAAAATTATATTCGGCACTTTCGGATTTTTATAAAACGGGACAAGACGCCCTGTTCTAATGTATCAGCAATTATTCTTGAAATATTGTTTTGGGCACGCTTTTTTCTCCTTTCAAACGAATATCATGGAAGACCACTTGAAAAATAGACCGCGCAAAAAGATTTTTCGTGATGCAAAAATGATTGATGTCTTGCGAGAGAAGGCTATAGAAAAGGTGAAATCAAAGTTTCTACCTGATAAGAAAATCATCAAAATTATATTGATCGGATCATCGGTGAATAAATATCTACCGGCAGAGCCGGTAGTTTTAGGGAAAGCCCCTGGAAGGGG
>CAZYXI010000219.1:0-2358 GCA_964651215.1 uncultured Candidatus Peribacteria bacterium | reverse complement strand
TTCGCCCCCAACATTTGATCTCGCCTGTTTCCAGAATGGCACAAGCACCAAGACTATGCATACTGATCGAGGTCGCATTATCGATTCCCGCTACTGATACGGGTGTGCTGCTGTTTTCGACTGTCCCATCCCCCAATTGACCTAGGTTATTTAGCCCCCAACATTTGATCTCGCCTGTTTCCAAGAGTGCGCAAGTATGGCTGATGTTCCAATGTGAAAAGATTGCCGTAGCATTGCTAATATCGTTGACAAACACCGGTGTACTGCTCTCTTCATTTGTACCATTCCCCAATTCACCACTGAAATTTTGACCCCAGCACTTGACCTGTCCCGTATCTAATAGCGCACAGACATGGAATCTGCCAGATACAATTGCAGTTGCATTATTGATTCCTGAAACGGGAAGAGGTATAGTGCTATTTTTCGGACTACCATTTCCTAATGTATTGTATTCATTAAGACCCCAACATTTGATCTCGCCTGTTTCCAGAAGGGCGCACGTATTATCATTGCTGCTGATCGCTATTGCATTATCTATACCTGCAACAGGTAAAGGAATATCGCTACTTGACATCGATCCATTCCCCAACACTCCACCATCACCGCCCCAACATTTTATGTGACCATCTGAAAGTAGTATGCAATTTGCAGATCTTAAATTAATACTCTCCACCGTCGGCGCATCTCCTTGCGCCTGCGCCGGTAACGCCATTGTCAGTGCCAAGAGGGCATACAAAAAGCCAGCAGCGATCAGGATCGCGCTATTTGCGTACGGAAATGCAAATATTTTCATGAAGAAGAAGAAAAAGTTGCGCCCAGATTACGAAAGAATTTTTGGTTTGTCATGTCTTTTCGGTTGCAATTTTCGGAGACTATGATTTCTCAAAATCAGTTCTCTGAGCAACAATCCGGCACGAGATAAAACAATCACCCGAGATTTCATCTTGATCTTGATGATCAAATGGCAGCTTCGAGTTGACAAATGTCTTTTCGCGCACATTTTTCATCCAAAAAAATCGGTGATTTTTGATGCAAAATACTGTAATTTTTGTCGGTTTTGAAGCACGCAGAAGAGCAAAATGTAAGATTCCCGATTCCTCCCACATCCCAAACCTTTGTCGGGAATGACGAGGCAAGGGGATTTGTTTGGTGTCAGAGTATCTCTATCGAAGATTCCCGATTCCTCCCACATCCCAAACCTTTGTCGGGAATGACGAGGCAAGGGGATTTGTTTGGTGTCAGAGTGAGTTCATTTCTCTCTGTTCCGATTCCCATTTGCAGCAGACGGTTATCATCCCTCCGCAGACTCGATGGTAAAAAAATCCCAAACGGTATGCGCCAATTGGCTGATCGGTACCAGCTTCGTCTCGCCGGTGGCGCGGATTTTGACTTCGACCGACTCTTGCTCGAGCGAGCGCTTGCTTACGACGATGCGCATGGGAAAACCAAACAGGTCGGCATCGGCGAATTTTTTCCCCGGGCTTTCGTTGCGTTCGTCAAAGAGCACTTCGTAGCCCTCATCGATGAGGTCATAGACGATCTTTGCCGCGGTGTCGTCTTCTTTGAGTGACAAGACATGGATCTGGAACGGGGCGACCGACTTGGGCCAGATCATACCATTGTCGTCATGACTCGCTTCGACGATCGTTCCGACCAAGCGCGAAACCCCGATCCCGTAGCAACCCATGATGATCGGACGGTTCTTTCCCGCTTCATCGGCAAAGGTAAAATTGAACGCTTCCGAAAACTTGCAGCCGAGGTCGAAGATATTGCCGACTTCGATGCATTTCGCTTGATCGAGCGTTGCACCGCACTTTGGGCAAGCACCGCCTTTGGTCAGTTTGCCGGCGACTTCGGTGTTTTGCGCAAAACCGCATTCGGCGCAGTAGATCATGGTGTCTTCGCCACATTCTGCGATGACAGAAAATTCGTCCGAGAGTTTTTCGGTAAAATCACCGCCTCCCGCCTGAATGCGATAGGATTTGAGTCCGCAGCGCTCAAAGACGCGGAAGTACGCCGCCGCCATCTGTTCGTAATACTCTTCGAAATCCGCTTGATCGGCATGGAACGAATAGGCGTCTTTCATCAAGAATTCGCGTCCGCGGAGCAGCCCCGACTTGGCGCGTGGTTCGTTGCGGAATTTGGTCTGGATATGATAGAGACAGAGCGGCAGATCGCGATAACTGCGGACGATGTCTTTGGCGATCGGCGTCACCATTTCTTCGTGACTCCAACTAAGGATGGTGTTGTCAGTCGGTGTATAACCGATTTCGACATCGGCACGACCGGTCTTGACCCAGTTTTCGCGTTGCGTCAGCACCGGCATCAAGCCCTCTTGTGCGCCCACAGAATCCATCT
>CAZYXI010000218.1:0-2368 GCA_964651215.1 uncultured Candidatus Peribacteria bacterium | reverse complement strand
ACCGAACAAGAGATCGTATGCCGGTTGACGGCGGCTTCACCCCCGAGGACGAGCATTTCTTGTTTGATGATGTTCGCCTCGACGTTGCGGACTTCAGGGATTTCGATGATAAGGAATTCGAACTTTTCGATCATCATATCGACTGCACGCCAATCGACATCGATCTCGGTGAATTTTTCTTTGATATCGGCCGGCGTTGAAAACGTGACGATCTTCATGGGAGGAGTTTTTTAAAGAGCCCACCGATGGTGGAAAATGCTTTGCCGATATCGGGCATACGAAGTCCGTAACGGACGGAGTCATGTTTGCTGCCCCAGATCGCGAGACCGGTCGCGGTCGCAAAGCCGGGATCGTCGATCTTGTCCACGACACCGGAGACGTTTTGCGGAAATCCGATCTGCACCGGCAGACCCAAGACTTCGCGTCCGATATCGAGTGCGCCGGACATTTTGACGGCGGCACCGGTCAAAATGGCACCGGCTGGAAGCATGCCGTCACGGTTGATCGAGCGGAGTTCTTCTTTGGCAAGAGAAAAGATTTCGTAGTAACGCGCTTGGATGATTTCGGCGAGGTGCTTTTTGCTGACTTTTTGGGTATCGATCTTGGAGAGGAGCGAAAGATCGATCGACTCGGCATCACGGACTTCGTCCGGCATGGTAGTCCCGTATTCGATCTTGATCTTTTCGGCGGTATCGATCGATGTGCGCAATCCGATCGCAATATCGTTCGTGACACTCGCACCACCGACGGGGATCACTGCGGAATGAAGGATCGCCCCCTCTTCGAAGACGACGACATTCGTGCAGTCGGCACCGACGTCGATCAGCACGACACCAAGCTCTTTTTGACGACGACTCAGCACCGCTTCGCTGGCGGCAAGGAACGACGGGACCATATCATCGATATCGACACCGGCTTGCTGGACAGTGCGCTCGATGTTTTCGACGATCTGTTTTTGACCGGAGATAATATGAGCGTCGATCTCGAGACGGATACCGGCGAGACCGATCGGATTTTTGATACCGCGTTGGTCGTCCACCGAAAAGTCGCGCGGGATGGTGCGAAGACGATACCGGTTTTGCGGAAGCGAAACCGCCTCCGCCGCTTCGAGCGCACGTTCGACATCGTCATCGCTGATCTGTTTGCCACCGATCGCAATAACACCGCGCGAAGCGGTAAATTGGACATGAGTACCACCGACACCGACAAAAACATGACTGATGGGCACTCCGCTCATGCGCTCCGCATTTTCGAGACTGCTCGAAATGTTCGCGGTGAGTTCTTCGGCATCGACCACCACACCCTTTCGCAATCCGAGGGATGGGGCGATTCCGACTCCGATAATATGTGGTTCTTTTTTGTCAGGCTCGAGGATGGCAACGATCGTACGGATTTTTTGATTCCCGATATCGACACCGGTGATTATTTTTTCGCGAGCCATAGTGGTGAATAAAAAAGATATTCAGGTAGTAAAACGGTGAGAAACGATTTGTTGTTCCCGACCGATTTGTCGAACCATCGGGTATTCTAATTAAACCTCATTGTCTTGTGCAAATATTTTCTTGCATTTCGACTTGCATTTCAAAATAACGAATCAAAAATATACTCATTTATTTCCTATTCGTGCAGCCAAAAATCCGACTCCGAAATTTTAAAAAAAATGTGTTCAAGAATCCGCGTTTGTTCTGTTCATTTTTTTTGTGCAAATTTCCGCATCATGAACACATTTTATGCGCATCATATGAACTCATTTGTCAGTCACGGATATCAAAACGAACGTTTGTCATTCTCGGTCGGTCTTGTCATACTGACCGCTGATGAATGATGCGATCTTGGCTTCGGCGATGCGGATCTTGGGAATCCGCGACCACTCCGTCACCGAACTGCGTGACAAACTCACCAAAAAATTTCCCGATCACACCGAGGATATCGAGCTGATCCTGACGCGACTTGCCGAAAGCAAGATCATCGACGACGAGCGCTTTGCAACGGAATATCTGCATTATCTCCTGCACACAAATCCCAAGGGTGTACTTGCCTTGCGCCAGAACTTACGAAAAAAAGGACTAACGGAAGATCTTATCAGTCAGGCACTCGCGCGCGTCGAATCACAGCAGGAATCACTCGCACAAGAAATGGCGGAACGCAAGCTCCGCTCGCTCCCTAATGATCTCGATCCTCGTAAAAAGCAGGAGAAGATCTATCGGTTCTTGGTAAGCAAGGGATTTTCGTTCGAGGTCGCGCGCAAGACACTCAATGCGATTGTGGTTGAAGATGCGGAATAACGAGATCGATCCTCAGTGATCGAGAAAAAAAGCCTTCAAATCTCGAAAATAAACCGAACTGAAAATATTATCATGCTTCCTTG
>CAZYXI010000217.1:0-2394 GCA_964651215.1 uncultured Candidatus Peribacteria bacterium | reverse complement strand
TAATTATTTCCGATAACGTCGCGTATATCTGATGTCCGCCTTTGGCGGATATGGTTACATACTGAACACCATCTCGTATTTCGACATTTTGTGTGGATTGGGTATCTTCAGAATCCATATTTTTATTCGATTGTCCGAAAAAGATAATACCCATGCCTATTGCCAGTGCGACGCTGCTCATGATGAAAACGATTTTATGCATACATTTATATACTAAATAGCGGATTAATAATTCCAAGTGCAGCCAGTCCAGAGAGAAGTGCAAACAGTCCAAGACCGATTACGACCACTCCTGCGGATTTGAAAAATAGGGGAGCATAGCGTCCATGAGCAAACGAAGCTGATCCGAATGAAAGAAGTGCGAGCATCGGTAGTGTGCCCAGAGCGAAAGAAAGCATAATCAGAGAACCTGAGACAAAAGAACCGCTGCTAAGCGCCGAAACCTGCATTGATTGTGTAAAGCCGCAGGGTAGAAAAAACGTAGCAAAGCCCACGATGAGCGGTGTCAAAGTTTTATGCTCTATTTTTCTAAAGAAATTGAAAATTCCTTCCGGTAGTGCGACGTTATTTTTTTCGAAAATTCCAACTAGATGTAAACCGAGAAACAACATTACAAGTGATGCCGCGATTCCCAATAGTGCCGTAAGTGTAAAATGAATTCCGATCGCACTACCAAGAACCCCCAACATCCCTCCCAATACCGCGAAACTAACAAGTCTTCCTGAATGGAATAACACGAACGTTTTTGTATCACTTGTATTGTCTTGTGATATTTTTGCCGAAAGTGATAAAACCAGTCCTCCAACAATAGCAAGACAGCTCGAAACCGAAGCGATAAGACCAATAATGAAGCTGGTGACAGGTGTGACCTGTCCGCCAATTCCGATATTGAGAATACCTGATTTTTGCAGTAAGAAAAACAGAGTTAACAGTCCAAGCCCGATTGGTAGAGCCTGCCAGATAGCTCCTTGCCCATTTTTCTCTTTTGTTTTTTTCTCAACCGACAGCGAATATCCATTGTGTTTAATTTTTTCCGTCAGCATTTTTGCAAGTTCGTGCCGGCTCCCCTCCAAAGTGGTTTCAACCAAAACAGTTTCGCCCTTGAGATCGACAATCGCGTTCTCAACACCCATCTGATCATTCAACGTATCTTCAATGAAGATTTTACATGACGCACAGTGGGTTCCCGAGACATGAAAAGTATATGTATTCATAATTTATAATTTTTTAGCCTTGATGCGTAGTGAGTTTGAAACCACCGATACCGATGACATGGCCATCGCAAATCCCGCAAAGACAGGGTTGAGCACCCACCCAAAGATCGGGTAGAAAACTCCCGCCGCAAGCGGAATACCAACAATGTTGTAGATAAATGCCCAAAACAAATTCTGTTTGATGCCTCGCATGGTCATTTTTGAGAGCTTAATTGCGTTGACGAGCTTTGAAATGTCACCGCCCAAAAGAGTAATGCCAGCAGACTCTATCGCAACATCCGTCCCGGTCCCCATAGCAATACCTACGTCCGCCTGAGCCAGTGCAGGAGCGTCATTTACGCCGTCTCCGGCCATAGCGACTACTCGACCCTGTGACTGCAATTCTTTTATCTTTGTCAATTTATCTTGCGGCAAGACATGCGCAACCACGTCATCAATGCCTACAAGCGATCCGATGTGTTTGGCGGCTTTTTCATCATCGCCGGTGAGCATGACCACTTTGATTCCGAGAGTGTGTAGATTCTTTATCGCCTCGACCGATTCTGTTTTTATCTCATCGGCTACCATAACAAAACCGAGAACCTTCTCTTTTGTGGCAATAAGTACCGGCGTTTTGCCTTGCGATGTAAATTCGCTTAATCTCGCCACATCAAAAGAAACGTTGAGATCGTCTACAAGCTTTGCGTTACCGACAACGTATTCAGTATCCCTGATTGTTCCCTTAAGACCCTTGCCTTGTATGCTCTCAAAGTGTGAAACATCAGAGACAGGTATATTTTTCTCTTCTGCGTAATTTACAATTGCATGTGCAATCGGATGTTCTGACTTTTTCTCAAGCGAGGCTAGGATTGACACCATCTCCTCATCTTTTAGGTTGGAGAGATTGTGTATATCAACGAGGGTCGGTTTTCCAATAGTGATCGTGCCGGTTTTATCAACCACAACCGTATTTACCTTATGGAGTTTTTCTAGCGTCGCAGCATCTTTGATCAGGATGCCCTCCTTTGCTCCCTTACCGACACCGACAATGATCGCTGTCGGCGTGGCAAGACCGAGCGCGCACGGACAGGCAATAACAAGAATTCCCACGAAAGAAACAAGACCAAATGACAGGGCCTCAGAAAAACCGAGATACTGCGAGCCGACAATGAGCCACGCACCGAGAGTAACAAATGCCACA